>JAUXGQ010000252.1 GCA_030621975.1 Gammaproteobacteria bacterium
CTCCTCTCGCCTTGCTGGACGGGCATCTCGACGCCCCAAAATGTGAATTAATTTCTACGCGAGCCCTAAGTCCGACAGGCTCCTAGATTGAGAAAAGAGCTTTCGGGAGGTCAATCCTTGAAATTGAGTGAACGATGCAAAGTGTCAAAACAGGCAGCTGCACAAAGCGATTCATACCGGCATTACTTGTGTATTCGCGAAAGAGTTATGCAAGTGCTTCGGCGGTCGCAGGTTTTGGTCGATTGTTAAAGAAGCTGAGCAAACGCAGGGGGAGGAAAGATGCCGACTACAGGTACCGGCATCTCGTCGGAACGCTGCAAAAGTGGTCCATATGCTAAGAAATCGCCTGGTTTTTCGACGGATGCTAAGCTGGGTGGCGGAGAGGAGTGCGCGTCTGTCAGGTGGCCCGGACAGGAATTCGACCCCCGCCATCGTAAGTGAGGATTTCATCTTCCACCAGACGCCTCACGCCATGAGCCATGCCTCGACCATCGAAGCATCGGGCGATCGGTTGCTAGCGGCCTGGTTCGGCGGTTCCCTGGAATCCCGACCGGATGTTGGCATCCTGGTCTCTGCGAACGAAGGTGGTGGCTGGTCTACGCCGGTGGAGATAGCGAACGGTGAACAGGAGGACGGGACCCGTTATGCCTGCTGGAACCCGGTTCTCTTCCAACCAGCGACTGGTCCTTTGCTGTTGTTCTATAAAGTCGGGCAGAATCCCAGGAGTTGGTGGGGCATGTGTATCCGATCGAGTGACGGCGGTAGGACCTGGGGTGTGCCACAGCGCCTTCCCGAGGGTATTCTGGGTCCCATCAAGAACAAGCCTGTGCAGCTTGCGAATGGAGACTTACTGAGCCCATCCAGCGTCGAGGTTGATGGCTGGCGAGTGCACTTGGAGCGCAGCACCGGCTTGGGGGAGAACTGGGATCGAATTGGTCCCATCAACGACGGTAAGCGAGTCGTTGCCATTCAGCCAAGCATACTTACCCATGCCGACGGCAGTTTACAACTTCTCTGCCGCAGCAAGCACGGACGTATTGCCGAAAGCTGGTCCTGCGACGGCGGTAGCACCTGGAGCGAGATGCAGTTGACTTCCCTGCCGAACCCGAATTCGGGCACGGACGCCGTAAGCCTCGCCGACGGCCGGCAGTTACTGGTTTACAATCGCTCAACACACATACGTTCCCAGTTAACGATCGCTCTCTCGCGGGATGGAAGATCCTGGCAGGATGCGTTCGTCCTGGAGCACGGGCGCGGAGAGTATTCGTACCCCGCCGTCATTCAGACCTGCGACGGGCTTGTACACCTGACTTACAGCTGGAATCTGTCGCGAATACGGCACGTCGTGGTCGATCCGGCGAAGCTCTGACACTTTTGCTGGAGGCAGGCTATCCGCTGAATAGCCGCAGACCGGGTATACCGGTTGGAAAACGGCCGCGCCGTTGCCTGCCGGCTATCGCCCGAGGCAGTGCCGATTCCAGACCCCATCCAATCGTTAGCGGATCACCCCGGATGACCGTTAGATCCTGTCCCTTATTCCTGCTCGTCGTCGGTTTCATCTTGCCCGGAACCGCTTGGGGACGACAGACCGTACTGCCGGATCATACGGCGCAGACGGGGTCGCGATACGCCCAGGATCTCGCAGGCCTGGCCCTTGTGCCAGGCGGTGGATTCCAGCACCCGGGCGATGTGGGACTTTTCGATTTCCTCCAGGCTCCAGAGTTCCCGCGGCTTCTTTCCGGGACGGGCATTGGGGTTCGTCTTTGCATAACTATTGCAGAAATGGTCCGGCAGCAGATCGCGGGTCAGGGTGGAAGTGGATGACAGGGGAACGCTTTTCATGAGCACGTTTTCCAGTTCCCGCACATTGCCCGGCCAGTGATAGAGCTCGAGACACTCCAGAACGTCCCTGGCGATATGGGACACGTTGCGGTGCAGTTCCCGGTTGATGCGGTTCAGCAGGGTCTGGGTCAGGTCCATGAGGTCTTCTTTACGCTCCCGCAGGGGCGGAAGATGGATGTTCACCACCTGCAGCCGGTAATAGAGGTCTTCCCGAAAGGCGCCTTCCTGCACTTTGCTGGCCAGGTCGATGTTGGTGGCCGCGATGATCCGCGCGTCCGTGGTCTGCGATTGGCGGGCGCCCAGTGGGGTGAAGTCCTTGTTCTGGAGCACCCGTAACAGCTTCGCCTGCATGGAAGGCGACATCTCGCCCACCTCGTCGAGGAAGATGGTGCCGCCGCGGGCCAGGGCGAATTTGCCTTCCTGGCGGTTGACGGCCCCGGTAAAGGACCCTTTTTCGTGGCCGAACATGTCGGATTCCAACAGGGTTTCCACGATCGCCGCGCAGTTGACGGCGACGAACGGGCCGTCGGGATGTACGCTGGAGCGGTGAATCGCCCGCGCCACCAGCTCCTTGCCGGTCCCGGACTCACCGCTGATCAGGACGGTCGCCGGACCCTTCGCCACCAGGCCGATGGTCTTGAAGACCTCTTTCATCCCCCGGCTGCGCCCGACCATGGTCAGGGGGTTGGCGCTGCGTTGAGACGTACTCGCGGCGAGCAGGGTGTCCCCGGCGCCGGGCAGGGTCAGGGCCTTATCCACGCACGCGTCCAGCTCGTCGATATCGATGGGTTTGTGGATGTAATCCTCCGCCCCTTTCTGCATGGCCTCGATGGTGCTTTCCATATCGTGGAAGGCGGTGATCATGATGACCGGTATCGACGGTGCGGCCTGTTTGAACTCGGGCAATCCCTCCAGTCCCGATTTTCCCGGCATGCGAATGTCCAGGATCACCAGCCCGGGTTCTTGCTGCTGCAGACTGACCAGCCCTTCGTCCACGCTGTGGGCGACCATCACCTGATGTCCCTGGGTCTGCAGGTGGAGCTGCAGGGTGCGGCTGCTGGCGGCATCGTCGTCCACGATCAGGATCTGGCTCATGATGGAAGTTCCTCACGACCCTGCAGGCCGCCGTCCGTAAGCATTTGCGGGGTGGTCGGCAGCACGACCACGATGCAACTGCCCCGGGGTTCGCTGGGGTAGATGTCGATACTGGCCTGGTGTTGATCGAGTATGCGTTTCACGATGGCCAGTCCCAGGCCCGTGCCCTTGGCGCGGGTGGTGTAGAAGGGTTCGAAAAGCTTATCCCCTTCCGCGGGATCAACGCCGCAGCCGTTGTCGCAGATCTCGACCCGGACGCCGGTGCCGCCCGGGCCCAGATGCACCATGGCCTCGACGCTGACGCGGGGATGCGGGGTCTTCTCCGTGGCCTGGGCCGCGTTGGTGATCAGGTTTGAAAACACCTGACGCAGTTTATTAGCGTCCCCGTGAAAGGTGGGCAGGCCGGGCTGGTAGTGGACGCTCAGCTTCACCCGGTGCTGGTCGAGCTGCCGCTGGGCCAGGCCGGAGGCAGACTCCAGGACCTTGTCGATGGTGATCCATTCGGGATTCAGGGCATCGGGCCGCGAGTAGGTGAGCATGTCGGACAGGATGTCTTCCATATAACGGATCTGCTCCAGGGCGATCTGTCGCAGCTCGCTGGCCTCGTTGCTGGACTCGTTCCCGGGCTGCTTGTCCAGGATCTGCAAGGTCATCTTGACCGAGGAAAGCGGGTTGCGCAGATCGTGGGCGATCATACTGGCCATCCGACCCATAACCGCCAGGGCCTGGGTTTGGGCCAGTTCCCGATTGCGTTGTGCCACTTCCGTCTCCAGACGCTTGCGCTCGGTGATGACCTCTTTCACCGCGAGGAAGTGGGTAATCGCGCCGTCCGGGTCGCGGATCGCGGAAATCGAGGCGGACTCCCAGTAGAGCTCACCGTTCTTTTTCCGGTTGTGGAACTCGCCCCGCCATTCGCCGCCGTTGCGAATCGTGCGCCAGAGATCCGCATATTCCTCGCTGGTGGTCTCCCCTGATTTCAGTATCTTGGGGTTGTGGCCCACGACCTCGTCGAGGGAGTAGCCGGACACCTGGGTGAATTTAGGGTTGACGTACTCGATCAGTCCGTTCCTGTCGGTTATCAACACGATGCTTGGGCTCTGTTCCACCGCCCGATACAGCTTGCGCAGCTCCTCCTCGGTGTGTCGCCGATCCGTAATATCCTCCCCGATGCCGGTCACGCCGGTCGCCCGTCCCTCGGCATCGAAGGACAGAGTGTTGTTCCAGGCGAGCAGGCGTAGATCGCCGTCCCGGGTGCGCACCAGGCCTTCGTAACGGGTGGGAAAGTCAGCCGGCGTGTCCATGCGCTGCAACAGCTTATCCAGGTTCTCCACCTGACTAGGGGGAACAAAATGCTGCGTCCACTGTTTGCCCACCACATCCTCGTGGCGCCAACCGGTGATCTTAAGGAAATGGTTGTTGCAGAAGGTGGTGCGTCCCGGGCGGCCCAGGGCCACCGCGGCCAATTC
>JAUXGQ010000191.1 GCA_030621975.1 Gammaproteobacteria bacterium
GCAGGGGTGACAAACCTTGAAGTCGTTTTTCAGTATCGGTACCATTGGTTCGCCACAAAATGGGCAGTGCTGTGGCTGCACATAGTCTTTGTCGCTGTTGTCCTGAAACATCCAGTAGTAAGTTTTTCTCATTACATTGTATTGTTGTGCAAGTTCGAGTCCTTCCAGGTTTATCGAGCCGATTTCATCTAGCAATTTTTGTTTTGCCCATTCCTGGTATTCAACACTGTCGCGCCATAAGGTAAAGAGTGAGCTGTAAAGCTGTCGCCACTTGTTGATTGCGTCTGCTAACTCGTCGGATACATTCGCGTCCTCTAACGAAACAGGATTTTTGCACTGTATACAGTGAAGCGGTGACTCCGGCAGTGATCCCTGCAAGATGACGGGTGTGTCGTTGGAGCAATGGCAAGTCTTTTCTGGATCCGGTTTCATGGAAGACGATTACTATGCAAGTTTCAGTATTTTGCTTAATTACCCTATTGAATAGTTGAAAGGCGGTTAATTGTCGTTGTATCGGGCGGTTATCAGCCGAAAGATCCCTGAATATCCACATTGAAGGCTTTGAGCAACAGGTCTACAGCGTAGTTACGGACGGTATAGTTGGCTGCGTCGTAAATATCCCTATCCTCCCAGCCGTTGGCGTAGGCGATTTCCAGATCGGCGGCCTCCACCTCATCGGAATTGAGGACAATCTTTAACACCAGCATCAACAGGATTCTTTCTTTCTGGGGTAGAGGGGCGGTGGAAGGGTCCTCTTGTGCGCTACGAAGGTCATCCAATTCCATTCCATTTTCGATCATTATTCCCTCGCTCGTGGTGACGCAGTACTTGCAGTCGTTTTTGGCTGCCACGAGATATCGCATCATGGCGAGTAGGTTGGAGCTAAGGCGGGGGTGCGTTTCGTAGTGGCCAAGAAATTCCGTGAACTCGGCAAGGATGGTGGGGCTCACGCCCATGAGCCGTAGGGGATCGGGAACGAAGCCCATAATTTCGTTGGCGGCGACCAGCATTTTCTCGACCGCTTCTTCCTGGCCTACAGGGGGGGTCGGTTGCATCAGGGGGGTCCGGGGGGTGTTCATGAGTATCTCTCCTCTGTAGTGATTAACCGAAAAGAATCTTAGCGCGTAGAGGAGAATTGATAATTACCCCTGCACGAAAATCATAATTTCCGATTTGGAAAGAATGGTTCAGGGGTCAAGTCTGTTATCTAATGTCATTCTCAGTGCGCCGTGAATCGATGGTTTTTGTTGGAATGTGAGACCTGACCCCCTACCGCTTGCGGTTGACTTGAAGGTTCTCATCGTGAAAATGTGTGCTATGCGCCGCCGCACAGGCATCCATTACGGAAAGGCCGCTTCGCCAATCCAAGCAAACGGGGTTTAAAAACTGACATGTACGGTACCACCGGATCGATCTCCAGCCTGCTCGGTTCCTTCCACATGGCGGATGTGTCCATGCGTTACAGTCGCTTCGTGCCGAGGGTGTACAACCTGGCCCGCTCACTCGGGTTCGAGCGCGGGAAAATAATGCCTTCCCGGGCATTTTGCTCCGACGAAAGCCAGGGTTACCCGATTATCCTGATCGGCAAGCATTTCGGCACCTTTCCGTTCAACCACGGGCTGGTGGGAGGCATCGTCGCCACCGACCGGCACGGCCCCCATGCGCACCACGGGAAAGACCTGGTGATCATTCAGGCGAGTCACGTGGGATACGACCCGGAATCGAGCCGGTTCGGGGTCTATCGTCGCCTGCAGACGGAAAAACAGACCGAGACGACGAACTGTGGGAAGATCTGCGGCGCCCTGGATTGGTATCTCCATGAGTATGAGTTCGCGCGCAAGAATATCTACCTGCGCGAGGCGCAGGGCGAGAAGCAGATCGTCATCGACAACCAGCTCCTACACTCCGATCGCGAGCAGGGTCTGCTGCTGAAGCTCAGTCAGCTTGCGCTGGTCGGAAACGAAGCAAACCCCATGCCGAAGGCCTGCCTCAGCACATCGAAAATATTCGACGCCTCCCCCGCCCTCGTCAGGCACCTGGCGGATTACGAGTGGAAACCCGGCGCCGGGGAGCCGATCGGCACAAGGCTTCACCCGGACCTTTTCTTCTTCCGGCGCCAGATCAGCCACCACCCCGAAGGCCGCGATCATCTGGAGAAAAACCTCATTGGCGTCATGCCCTTCGTGGTGACGTCGAAATGGCCGGCATTGACGGCCGCCCAGGCGAACTCGCAAGTGGAGTTCGATCGCGCATTCAGAACCATCGTTCAAGAAGAGTCGTACGCGGGCAAAAAGGTACTGTTCATCTCCGGTCTCAACGTGGACATCTCACCCCGCGAGGTCCAGGTCTTTCCGCTCACGAAATTCATCCCCTGGGCTGCTTACTTCCAGAACACCGACGGAAGCCACGAGACCTGGGAACAGCCCGAGCTTTTCCAAAGATTAAAGGAGCAACCGATCGATAATCCGGACCAGATCGACCTGGAGAGGGCTATCGATATCATGGAGGGGGCGAAAGAGATCCGGCTGCCGTTCTGACTTGGGTTGACAGTCGCTGTGATGAGTATATGATCAACGCTGAATAACAAGTCAAAGCGTAAAGGACCATCTCGGGGGGAACCTTATGGCCGACCAATACCGCTTCGGGGACTACCAGCGGGAGTCCACAGCGACTCACGATGGCATCAGTTTCGACGATCTCATAGATTTGAGGCCGAAGCTGGAAAAGGATGCCGAGGGCAATGTCATCCCCTATCAGGCGCCCCCGGTACGATTGACGGCCGACGAAACATTCAGGCTGCTTCGCCCCTATGTCTCGGTGCGTTTCATGGAGCAGATCAAGGCGGTCGTTCCATTGGGCGTCTACCTGGCCCTGTTTCAGATCCTGTTCCTGCAGCAGGTTGTGGAGGACTCCTGGGTGATCACCGGCGGTCTTTTCGCCGTGATAGCGGGACTGATGTTTTTCATGGAAGGACTCAAGCTTGGTCTCATGCCATTCGGCACCATAATCGGCCGTAATCTGCCCAGAAACTCACCCTTGCCAGTGGTGTTGTTTGTCACCCTGCTGCTGGGCATCGGGGTAACCTTTGCGGAGCCCGCCATCGGGGCGCTGCAGACGGCAGGACAAAATCTTTCGGTTGAACGGGCGCCCTATCTGTACGCGGTGCTGAACTTCTGGTCTACGGAACTGGTCCTGGTGGTGGGTTTAAGTGTGGGCCTCGCGGCCGTAATCGGAACCTTGCGGTTTCTTTACAGCTGGAGCCTGAAACCTCTGATCTACGCGACACTGGCGCCGTTATTGTCGTTGACCGTGTACGCCTCGGCTGACCCGGAGATGCAGAAGGTAATCGGCCTGGCCTGGGATTGCGGCGCGGTCACCACTGGACCGGTCACGGTGCCGTTGGTGTTAGCGCTGGGTATCGGCATCGCCGCTGCCGCCGGCAAGGGAGACTCGGGGTTGTCCGGCTTCGGTATCGTTACGCTCGCTTCGCTGTTTCCCATTATCGGCGTGTTTCTTCTTGCTTTGTACGTTTCGAGTACCTCAACCCCTGCTGAAATCATCGAAACCGCCCGGCAAGCCGCAGCAGCCGCCGGGACCGTGGAACCCGCCTGGTTTGAGCGCAGCCCCGGCGCAGAGATTGTCCTTGGTGTGCGCGCCATCCTGCCCTTGGTGTTGTTCCTGTTTCTGGTGCTGAAGTTCATCGTGAAGGAAGAACTCGAAAACCCGGTCGAGATTTTGTACGGCATCGGCCTTACTGTCGTAGGGATGTGCATATTCAACCTGGGACTCACGTATGGGCTTTCCAAACTGGGCGCCAGCGCCGGCGAAATGGTGCCGTCCGCGTTTATGCAGATCCCCGGAGCGCCTGAGTCACCTATCTACGTCTATTTTGTGGGATTGACCCTGGCGCTGGCGTTTGCCTGGTTCCTGGGTTTCGGCTCAACCATTGCCGAACCGGCGCTCAACGCCTTGGGTATTACCACTGAGAACCTCACCAACGGTGTGTTCAAAAAGAAGACCTTGATCAGTGCCGTCTCCATCGGGGTCGGATTCGGTATCGCTATCGGTCTGTCCAAGTTGATCTTCGATTTGCCGCTGGTCTGGCTGCTCGTCCCCGGCTATCTGCTGACCGTTGTTCTGACCTACTTCTCCACCGAGGAGTTCGTCAATATCGCGTGGGACAGTGCCGGGGTGACCACCGGCCCCATCACGGTACCGCTGGTGCTGGCCATGGGATTGGGTTTCGGTAATGCCACCGACGCCGTGGAAGGCTTCGGAATTCTCTGCATGGCTTCCATCGGCCCCATCCTGACCGTGATGATCACCGGTCTTTGGTCGCAGTATCAGGCCAGGGCACTGGCCTCAGCGGAGACACAAGTCCCTCTCGCAACCACTGAACAGGAAAGTAAGGCCATATTATGAGCGATCGAAAGATTACCTACTTGACCGATGTCGAGTTGCTTACCGTTGTTGTGCAACGTGATCAGGGCGAGGCCGTTCTCAAAGCGGCACGCGACGTAGGCGCAACAACCGGCGCCATCGGTTACTATGCGAAGGGTTTCGGTGTACGAGAGCGCCTGGGTCTGCTTGGGCTCGCGGTGGAGACGGAAAAGGACGTGATCAGCATGCTGATTTCCTCCGAGCAGCGGGACGTCGTGCTAGACCAGATCTATCGAGCGGCCAAACTGGATACGCCAGGCATGGGCTACATCTACGTCACTCCGCTGGAGAAGGTCGCAACCTACATTCCCGACAGCCTGATGGCGCGGCTCGATAAGCACGAAGCATCGGTTGGTTAATTCGCGGCGGTAAACAGGTATCCAAACGCTATGCAAGACTCCAATGAATCCACACCCCGTGAGGGCAGTAAGCTCATCACCTGTGTACTACCCGACGATGGAACCCACAAGGCGTTGCTCGAGGCCTTGCGCCATGAAAAACAGATCACCAGGGCCGAGGCTACCTCTTGCCTGGGGATGGGCAACCTGGCGGATGCCAACGTCAAGCCCGGTATGTTGCCCGGTACGTTTCTGGAGAGAATGGTGACGGTGGTGGTGCCGGAAGCC
>JAUXGQ010000027.1 GCA_030621975.1 Gammaproteobacteria bacterium
CACAAGTGAAGCAATCCTCTCAGGGACGCTTTACCTCGTCAGTACGAATTACCGCGAGTTTCGGCGTCGCTATACTTTCCGAGCATGTCACCAGCCCCAGCGAGGTCATCAATCTGGCCGATAAGGCGCTTTACGTCGCCAAGGAGAACGGACGTAACCGCGTGGTCGCCTGGGACGACAGCCAGGCGCTGGAGGATGGCGAAGCTCAGGCTCAGCAAACCAGCCGTGTCACGGACATAGACATCGAAAGCGGGCCGCCAAGCGACGATATAAACAGGCTCGTTGCCAGCGGGAATCAGGGCGGCGCCGAACACGACTTACACAGTCTTAAAAACCGGATTACCGAACTGGAGGAAGAACTCGCCTATAGTCAGGAGACACTGACACAACGGGACGGACGAGATTCGGTGACAGGCTTGCCCAATCGACTGCTCTTTTATGACAGGGTCAGCCAGGCGCTGGCGCAGGGACAGAGATTCGATCGAATCGCGGCCATCATCGTATTCGATATCGACATGTTTCAGCGCATTAACGACGCGCTTGGGTTTGTTGTCGGAGACAAGTTGCTGAAGAAGGCCGCCGGGCGGCTGGTGGAGATCCTGCGAAACACGGATACGGTGACACTATTGGACGGCAATACCACTACGCCTACCGTATCGAGAACCGGTGCAGACGAATTTGGCATCCTGATTACCGACCTCAAGGATGCCAATATGGTGACATGGATTGTGAAACGTATCCTGGACAGTATGTCGGTACCGCTGGAAATCGACGGCAATGAGATATTCATTACTTGCAGCGCCGGCATTAGCCTGTATCCCCACGATGGCGATAGCGCCGATACACTGCTTCAGAACGCCAACGTGGCTCGCTTCAGCGCCAAGCAACGTCTGGGGCGCAACAATTTTTCGTTTTATTCGGCAGATCTCAATCAGGAATCCTACAAGCATCTATGGTTCGAGAGCCAGCTTCATCACGCCCTGGAACGGGGTGAGTTGCACCTTCACTACCAGCCAAAGCTTGATTTGAAGACAGGGAGGATCACCAGCATGGAGGCGCTGGTTCGCTGGACGAATGAAAAGCTGGGTTTTGTGTCGCCAGGCGATTTTATTCCCGTGGCGGAACGTACCGGGCTGATTAACGACATAGGCGAATGGGTTATGCGCACTGCCTGCACTGAGGCCAGGCGCTGGGCGGAAGCCGGCTTTGAGGATGTGGGTGTCGCGGTGAATCTGTCTGCGTTGCAGTTCCGCGAAAAAGATCTTCATGGGCAGATCACGACGATGCTGGCGGAAACCGGACTCGAGCCACGGCTTCTGGAAGTGGAGATCACGGAAAGCGCTGTTATGGAGAATTTCGACAAGGCCATCAAGACACTCAACGAATTGACCAGCGCAGGGATACATCTATCCGTTGACGACTTCGGTACCGGTTACTCGTCACTGGCGTACCTCAAACATCTTCCGCTGAACACCTTGAAAATCGATCGCTCTTTCCTGAGTGACACCGTCCCTGACCAGCAGGACGAACTGATTATTACTGCCATCATCGCCATGGCCCACAGCATGGGACTTCGCGTCGTCGCAGAAGGTGTCGAAAGCAATGCGCAGAAAGCGTTTCTTGCCGGGCTGGATTGTGATGAGATTCAGGGCTTTCTGTTCAGTAAGCCGGTTCCTGAAGACGAAGCGCTCGAGCTGCTACGTATCCATAACGGCGAAGATGCCGGCCGGAAACGCGCGCGGAAAACCGCGTAAGCCGATACCTGTCCAAATAACACCCCCTCACTCCGGCGGCCGCTGGATTCACTGTAAGCGGTAGACAAGTCCTGTCAGGAATTATTACACGATTTTCATGAGTCTTTTCCTCGATGAGTGCTGACTGATACTGCAATACAAGGCTTTAACGCCTGAAAGTCTCCATTTCAGCCCTCGGGGTACGTCGGTATATTTTACATTGTTCGTTTGTCGAGCCTTTCGACGAAAACAGTTATTTCTGTAACGCACAGAAAAACAATAAGTTATTGAGGATGGCTCAAGATTTGCCTAAACACGGGGCGTATTTTGGGATGGCCGATTGACGCCAAAGTCGAGGCTTGATCGGTAACTACAAGGTAGATCTGGTGCGCAACGCGCGTCACCATAAACATGGAAGGAGTTGACAAGAATGAACATACACTTGAGCGGCTTTGGTAAGTAAGCAAAAAATCATTAGACCACTTCACCTTGCATCTAGCCACTCTTTGCGCTCCATTATTCTTAGCTCTTCGCGTTCTTCGCTAAGCTTGGTTCCAGTACGCACCTTAGTGTGCAGTACCGGCTTATCAAACCCGCTTTCGTCCACTTCGAGACTCCATAAGCGGACTGTGCTATCAGCACCCCAGGTCATGATCCACTTTCCGTCTGGCAAAAATCGGGCGCCGTTGACGTGCGCATGCTTCATGGGCAGGGTCAATGGCTGGCCGTTTACACTACTCCAGACTCGAGCAGTCCCGTCAGCAGCCCACGTTAGAATGCGGGTTTCGTCGCTATTGAAGACCGCACCTTGAACTTTCTTTTGAGGCAAAGGAGGAATGATCGCCTTGCCGTTGTCGATATTCCAGAGCCGGACCGTGGCATCTGCACTCCAGGTCAGTACACTGCGTTGCTCCCGGCTGAGCACCGCGCCATCGATTCGAGCGCCATGAATGGCTAGGGGTTTGTCCAGTTCACCGCTTGTGCTATCCCAGAATCGAGCGGTGCCATCGCTACCGAAAAGCAACACCCGCCGCTCGTCGTCGCTAAACACGGCTGCACTCACCCACTTCGCATCCTCCAAGCGCAGCGGAGGCGCTGACACTTCGTCGCGCCACAACAATCCAGTACCTTCGGTACCCCAACTGAATATCCGTCGTCCATCTGCACTGAAGACGGCACCTCTGACCGAGCCTTCGTGGCTAACCCCAGCAACCAGCTTCCCATTTCCGCTGTCCCAGACTCGTGCGGTACCCTTGTCACTCCAGCTTAGAATCCTGCGCTCATCAGGGCTGAACACAGCACCCAAAACCCCGAAGACTTTCTTCCCCTGTTGCATGGCAGGGATTACTTCCTTCCCGGTCGTGGTAGACCACAGGCGCGCCGTACCGTCGGCATGCCAGGTCAACAGCTTATTTCCGTCTTTGCTGAATCGGGCACCGTTGAAAGCCCCATCGAACTCTCGCGTTGTCAGTGCAGGCGGACCCTTCTCGCTATCCCAGACCCACGTCGTGCCGTCGAAACTCATAATGCGGTCGCTGTCCGGAGCGTAGATGGCATCCAAGACGGGCGATTCATGACGCATGACTGCATGAGCTCGGTTCAGGTTTTCAACAGCCCAGACCCGTACCGTACCATCTTCACCTGCCGTCAGGACGTGATCCCCCTCGGAGTCGAAAAGCGCCTGGTTAATAGGAGAACGATGCCTCAGGGCGGGGGTTAGCCTCTGCCCATCCTGGGTAGACCAGATGCGCACGCCATTACCATCACTCCATGTCAGCACAACCTGCCCGTTTGGACTAAGTACTGCTCCTCGCACCGGACCGTTATGCTTAAACACGTTAAGTTGCTGCCCACTTTCCGCGTCCCAAAGTCGCGCTGTGTGGTCGTCGCTCCACGTCAAAACCCAGCGCTCGTCCTGGCTGAATACTGCCTTTCGAACCTGCCGATTGTGTCTCATGGAGGGGAGGCTCTCTCCCGTGTCCGAGTTCCACAGCCTCGCGGTACCGTCGTCGCTCCAGGTCAACACTTTGGTGTTTGATTGGTTAAATTTCCCGCCCCAAACGGGACCGTCATGCGCAAATAACCTGAGCCGCTCCGCTGTGTGCGCGTCCCAAAGTCGCGCTGTGCCATCGTCACTCCACGTCAAAATCCAGCGCTCGTCCTGGCTGAATGTGGCGCCCCAAACCGGCCCATCGTGTCTCATGGTAGCGAGGACCTCTCCAGTGTCCGAGTTCCACAGCCTTGCGGTACCGTCTTTGCTCCACGTCAAGACTTGCGGTTTTGTCTGACTGAAGAGGGCTCCCAATACCGATCCTTCGTGGGTTAGAGGCGGCGTAAGCTCTTGCCCGCTATTGGCGTCCCAGATCCGTGCAGTGTCGTCTGTGCCCCAGGTGAGAACCTGGCGCTCGTTGGGGCTGAAGCACGCACCCCGAAGCCCATCGTGCTGCATGAGGGGGGCCAGGAGCTTTCCCTCACTGTTCCAGAGTCTTGCCGTGCCGTCTCTACTCCAAGTCAGGATCCTGCTCTCATCCTGGCTAAAGACAGCGCCTTGCAACCTCTTCTTCTCGTGTTGCATGGTCGTCGCCAACTCGTTGCCGGTTTGGCTATCCCAAAGCCGCGCTGTGCCATCATCGCTCCAGCTCAAAAACCGTGCGCCGTCCGCGCTAAAAAGCGCACCACTCGCGTTGCCTTGGTGTTCCACTATGCTGGTGAGTTTCACCGGCCGAACCAACAGGGCACCGGCCAGATAGGCATCGCTCGAAACGGTTTTAACCTTGTCGACTTCGGCCGCGCGCATGAGATAGTGGCTGGCCTTTAACCAGTCCCCTTTCCGGTCTCGTTCTGTGGTGCCACGCGCCCAAAAACGCTTTGCCAGCTCGGCAGTCGCTTTTTCCTCTGCCTGTTTTGCAAAGATAGAGGCCCCTACCGCCACGGCTGCAGCTATAATGGCGACGGCGCCGATGGCGCCGATAATCCGGGCACGTCGCCTCAATCGTCTGGCGGCCTCTGTTTGAACCTCAGCGCGTTGACGCTCGGTCGCGGCCAGCTTTTGTGTCATCTCTAACTCGTGCTGGCGTTGCCTCTCTTTCTCGCGTTTCTCGCGGTCCCGCAGTGCGACGCTTGCCTCCAGGAACTCCAGCTGGAGAGCGACAGGTTCTCCGCCGTGCGTCTCCCGCCACTCCTCGGCTAGAGCCAAACGTGGGCCCCGATACAGGAAAGCCGCGTCTCTGCCATTCTGATCCCATTCCTTTGCAGCCTCACTCAAGCGGTGCTCCAGTCGCACCGCCTCCCGATCCGCATCGATCCATTTCCGCAACTTCGACCAATCGCGGATCAAGGCTTCATGGGAGACCTCGATGAACACGTCCCCTGGCTTGTCCTTTTCCCGCTCTTTGTCCTTTTCGTGCTTTTTGCCCTCTGCCGTGATCAAGCGGGCGTCTATTAGCCGCTGCAGCACAGGTGCTACGGCATCTGACTCTTCGAGTTCCTTCTTCATGACCCGCCGCTTGGTATCTACCGTCTCTTCTCCAGGCTGGGTCAGGCGCAGAAAGATGCGCTTACAGATTTCCTGCTCTGGAAGCGTGAGTTCGTCGAAGACTTTGTTGGCTTGTTTTTCCAGGGCACCCTCTATCTCACCAATTTCTTTGTAAGCTGAAATGGTCAGGCGGCGACCGTCTTGGCGCTGCCACAGTTCCATCAGGGCATACTCCAGCAACGGCAAGGCACCGGCCTGGTTCTTGACATCCTGCAACAGCATTTCCGTGAGGCCCGGTTCAATTTCACATCGCGCCAATAATGCAGGCCTCTCGATAGCCCGCCGGAGCTCGTCTTCGTTCATGGCCCCGACCAGCTCCTGGTGCTCGGACTCGGACAAAGCGGCGGCGAGCCTCGGATAGGCGGCGCATTTCCCATAGAAGTCGACGCGCAGGGTCAATACCACGACAGTTTTTCCTCCCACGACAGTGGAGGCATACAGGAGGTTGTCGACCAGGGCCTTGCGTCGCTCTTCCTTGCGGCACATGGTGAAGATCTCTTCGAACTGATCCACCAGCAGGAGAACGCGCTGCGTTTCCGGACGGGCCCGGAGGGCGAGGGCTGTCGTTAGATGGAGCGTGCGTTGATCCTCGCCAAGCGCCTCAATGAGACGCCCAACATCGTTTGTGGCTTCGCCGACGACCGGGTCGGTGGCCAGGGCCGTAGCCAGGCTCTGCAACGGATCCGGGCCTGGTCGGCATATCACAGTTGGCCATTCAGCGCTGCCCGCCAGCTCTCCTCGGCTCAACGCTGGAATGAGGCCCGCACGGACCAGCGACGACTTGCCGCTGCCGGACGCCCCGACAACGGCGAGAAAACGGTTCTCCCGTGGGGAGCCCGGTCGGGGGCGCAGATCATGAAGAAGCCAATCAGTCAGGACTTCGCGGCCAAAAAAGAATTCGGCATGCTCGGCTTGAAAAACCTGAAGCCCGCGATACGGGGAGATGCCTTCATCAATCGCGGCTTCAACTCCGGCTTCAACTCCGGTCCCAGGCTCGATGCCATGGATGCCGGACACCAGTGCATGAAACGCTTCCTCATCATCCAGGGCGTGAAACTCGACATAACTCCCCTGCCACAGAAAATTGGGGGAGTGGCTTCTCTGTACACGTTCCCCGCCGGGAAGCACCACAGGAATGACGCGAAAACCGCGTTCCTTGACTCGACGGTCGATGGCAACTTGCATCTCCTCAACCTGCCAAGCGCCCATGCCAGCAGGGCCTATGATGATCGCGCAGGCAGCGCACTCATCCAAGGCTTCCAAGATTCCTTTCTGCCAGGGTTTCCCCGGAACCAGGTTCCATTTATCAAGCCAAGGGCGGATGCCTTTTTTCTTGAGTCGACGGGCTAGTTCCTCGACCGCCGGTTTGTCGTCGCTATTGTGGGAGAGAAAAACATCACATGTTGGTTTATTCATTTTCTACGCTGACACTGAGACTCGAAGTGCGCTGCTGAATCGACAGCAGTGGCGCCGCATCTGTTTATTCCGACACGTCTAATAAAGAGTCCGACCAGGCAGTCACCCATTCTCCCGGCTTATCCCAGGCGCGCACTTGAAGTTTATGCAATCCCGACGATACCGCATTTTTTCTATCCCGACCGTTCCAAATTCTGGGTTCATGCAAACCAATCCAGTCATGCCCACTTATTCCCTGCTCGATGTCATGGGTGTGGACGGATTCATTAGTGTTCTCGTATGCCGTGTCGGTCACTTTGCAGAAGTCGACCTTGACAGTGTCAAAGTCTGAACGGGAACGAAAGCGGTAGGCGGCCGTTTCACCAAAGAACGTGTTAATACGGGTGGGCCCGAAAAGAATTGAGTCAATGGCGACGGAACCCACTGCTTTGTCCCCAGCGCCCAGGCCGTAGAGATGCAGGGGCACCGCTTTTGTGCCACCCTGTTCCGAGGCACGCACAGTGATCGACGCCGGTTTGACTCGTACACCAAACCGTTTCGGTACTGTGACGACATCCCACTTGCGATCGGTGGTAGTGCCATCGAGTTCGAAAGTGAAGTGTTCAACTCCTTCGACGGCAATATTGACTCGAACCTCTCCGGGCCGCTCGAGTTGATAGTCGACGACCAACGGCCAGCCGCCTTTTATCGTCGCGTTCATGGTGAAATTGCTCATGCTGAACTTTGGGGGGAATCGCACGGGTTCTGCAGCAAGCTCAGCGGCTGCGAATTCACTCTTTTGTTCGGGCTCTGGTGAGGGTTCCTCGACCGCGTAGACGTCCTGCATCGCCACCGCTACTTCCTCGGCCGTATTGGTGTTCGGCTCGGCAGCGGTTAGCCCGCCAGGCTCCGCCACCACTTCAGGTTCTGAAGTGCCCATGACAAAACCGTTGATCGTAAAGTCTGGATCGCCGCTCGGTCCCTCCACGGCGAGCGCTGCTTCGCGACCCGAGGCCCCACCCACGCTGCCGAACAGCGTGGCGGAAGTCGCATCCGGGTCAATGGACAAGCTCTCGACTTCCAGCGACGGATCCGGGCTGGTCAGGATGCCGTCATAGGAAAATTCGCTTGGACCGGCAATGAATTGCCCGCCCAGGGTGACGTTCTGGGCGCTCGCTACCGAGAAGACCCCCAGGGGAATCTGTGCGCCCACATCACCCTGGAACAGGATATCGCCAGAGCCAGCCGTTATCGTCAGCTTGCCGGGGCCTTCGAGGCCACCAAACAGGACATCACCGCCGTCCGTCGTGACCGTGGTATCGCTCGCCAGCGTTGAGTCACCCTCAACGGTGAACGAACCGCCGCCCGTGACGTAGTCGCTATTGAAGGTCACCGAACCGGTATAGTTCTGAAAATCGTTGCTGCTCACGTCTTGCAGACCGATGGTTGGCGCAGTCGCGCGTAAGCTGCCGGTCGTTTGAATCGGCCCGTTTGCAGCGATAATACCCCCCGTTGCTGGCGACTGGAGTATCAAGGGGTCGTTAAGACTGATGCCCGCGGGATCAGTGGAGATCGTCCCCGAGCCGTCGTTTCGTCCGATGGTGATGGAAGCGAAGCCGTCTGCAAGAGCGGCCAAGTCAGTAGTCGTTAAGTCTAAGACCCCCGGGTTGGTATCCGCCGCGCCACCAACGAATATGTCTTGAGTTGAAGTCAAGGGCTGCAGGCCGACGCTCGCGTTTGTAGCCTGTACTGAGCCCGGGGAGCCCAGAAGGTCAATCTCCTCTCCGGCGAGCAGGATATCCCCACTGCCTGCCGCACCTGTGGAACTGATTGCAGCGGTCGTATTAATAGTGCTGGCGAGGATGGCAATCCTTCCGCCTGCGGTCGCAATGTCGGCGTCGACAACCACTTCGTCCGTAGCGAGCATGCGCAGCTCGTTGCCGTTGGTCTGTATTTCCCCAGTCACATTGATAGACCTTGCTGCAAGCAAGTGGGGATTATTGAAAGGACCACCCAATACAGTCATCTGTCCGTTACTTCCACCTTCACCTTGGACCGTTGATCCGATAAGAATCCGGCCAAAACCGTCAGCTACGGTAAGAAGCTCTCCAGCCGTCAGGTCCAAGGCGGACGTGTTATTATCTTTCCCGCCAACCGCGATACTTGCAGTCTCAGATATGGGTTGAAGAACGAGCTGCGCGTTGCTGCCCCCCCGGATTGAACCTGAGGAACCCAGAAGATCAATCTCCTCTCCGACAAGCAAGATATCCCCGCTACCGGCTACACCTGTCGAACTGATGGCACCCACAAAAATGCTGCCAGCCCCTTCAACAGCAATCGCTCCTCCAACACTATCCGTCGAAGACGAGTCTAAAGTGCCTGCGGTCGTATTAACTGCACCTTCAATGCTACTGATATCGATGGTGCCGCTACCTTCGAAAAACATGAACTCACCACCACTTGAGCTGACGTCACCGGTAGTGAGATTCCCCAGCGCTTGAACCGTTATATCACCGCCAGGGCCACCACCAGACGAGTCTAACGCGCCTGCCGAAGTATCAACTGCACCTTGAATGCTACTGATGTTGATACTACCGCCGGGACCGCTAACGGAACCACGTGAGCTGATGTCGCCGGTGGTAACATTGCCCTGAGCTTCAACTGTTATACGACCTCCAAGCGAACCAGAAGACGAGTCTAAAGTGCCTGCGGTCGTATTAACTGCACCTTCAATGCTACTGATATCGATGGTGCCGCTACCTTCGAAA
>JAUXGQ010000393.1 GCA_030621975.1 Gammaproteobacteria bacterium
GCTACGTACTGATGAACACCGAAGGCGAAGACTGCGGCCAGGCCGGCGGGGAGGTGGAACTGAGCGTTGCGGACCGCTGGATCGTATCCCGGCTGCAGTCCACCGAGGCGGCCGTGACCGATGCCATCGAGGGATACCGCTTCGATCACGCGGCCCAGGCCATCTATGAGTTCACCTGGAACGCCTACTGCGATTGGTATCTGGAACTGTCCAAACCCGTTCTGAACAGCGAAACCAGTGGTGAGGCCGCCAAGCGCGGCACCCGCCAAACCCTGGTGCAGGTGCTCGAAGCCCTGCTGCGGCTGACGCATCCGATCATGCCCTATATCACCGAAGAGATCTGGCAGCGGGTTGCCCCCCTCGCCGGTGTGTCCGGGGAAACCATCATGCTGCAGCCCTTCCCCGCTGCGGATGAGACCCGGATCGACAGCGCCGCGGTGGCGGAGATGGAGTGGCTGATGCAGTTCATCCTGGGGGTGCGCCGCATCCGCGGGGAGATGAATATCGCGCCCGGTAAGCCCCTGGACGTGCTCCTGCAGAACGCAGGCGATAGGGATAAGCGCTGGCTGGAGGCCAGCCGTCAGTCCCTCAATACCCTGGGTCGGCTGGCGTCCATCGAGGTGCTGGCGGCGGACGCCGAGGCCCCGGAATCCGCCACCGCCCTGGTGGGGGAAATGAAGGTGTTGATACCCATGGCCGGCCTCATCGACAAGGAGGCGGAGCTGGTGCGGCTGGAAAAGGAGCTGGATAAACTCACCCGGGAGCTGGAAAAGAGCCAAAACAAGCTGGCCAACAAGAACTTCGTGGAACGTGCCCCCAGCGCCGTCGTGGAAAAGGAGAAGAAACGCGCCGAGGAACAACGAAAAGCAATTGCCCAGTTGAACGAACAGCTCGAAAAGATACGGGGATTGTAAGCCGGGTGGGGAGCCCGCTTGCGGGCGAACTGGCACTGCACTGGACCGAATTTTTCACCACAGAGGACACAGAGGGCACAGAGGTGTTTGGATTTAATAGAGGGTTTCTGACATCGGACCGGCGCGGCAGTGTTTACACTTCGTACCGGACAATGCGACAGGGCTGTTTGACGCAAGCCGTGAAGCTCTCTGCGTTCTCAGCGTCCTCTGCGGTAAATTGGTGAGATATGCGGGCTGGAAGTCCGTGTTCGCCCGCAAGCGGGCTCCTACGGGGTAAAGAGCGCTTGGAATGACTCGAGGCTGAGCGTGTAGCTTGTGTTCCTCAATGCAGGAGCCACGTTCACTCCTTCACAAATCCGTATTCCCTGAGCTTCTCCAGCGTCACACCGCCGCTATCCTCGCCAAGCAGCAGGCGCTCCAGGTAGCGGGCGATCAAGTCTACCTCCAGGTTGACCCGGGTGCCAGAGGCGTAGCCCTCCATGATGGTCTGCTGCAGGGTGTGCGGCACGATGTTGACGTCGAACGCGCGCCCCTGCACAGCATTGACCGTAAGGCTGGTGCCGTCGATGCAGATGGAGCCCTTGTGGGCGATGTAGCGGGCCAGTTCCGCGGGCGCCTGAATTCGGAAGCGGACTGAGCGGGCATCATCGGTTCGTTCCAGGACCTTGCCCAGCCCGTCCACGTGACCGTTGACCAGATGGCCGCCCAGGGGTGTGCTCAGGGTGAGGGCCTTTTCCAGATTCACCGGACTGCCCGGGCCCAGCCCCCCCAGGGTGGTCAGGGACAGGGTTTCCCGGGAGACATCGGCGGCAAATCCGTCGCCGAAGAACGCTATGGCGGTGAGACAGACGCCGTTGACGGCGATACTGTCCCCCAAAGCGGCGTCGTTCAGCTCCAGTTTTCCCGTTGCTATGGAAAGACGCACGTCACCGCTCCTGGACTCCAGGCGTTTGACCTTACCGACCGCTTGTATGATGCCTGTAAACATGGGGTTGCCTTATGCTCGCTCGGGCCGGGCGCTGATCCGCCAATCCTCGCCTACGGCCCGGACATCGGTTATCCACAGAGGGATTCGATCCTGCATCCGCTCAAGTCCAGGAAGCTGAAACAAACCCCGTGCGCCATCACCCATGATGTGGGGCGCCAGGTAGATAATCAGTTCATCGATCAGCCCGGCACTCAGCGCACTCCCCGCCAGGGTGGGTCCGGTCTCCAACAGGACCTCATTGATCTCCTGTTCCGCCAGATAGCGCAATGCCGCGTCAAGATCCACCCGCCTGTCATCCTGGGCCACCTCTTTGAGCCTGACGCCTGCGGTTTCCAACGGTAACGCCCTCGGGGTACTCGCATCGGTACAGATGACCAGCGTTTGCCCCGGCAGACCCAGCATGCGGGCGGCGGGCGGCAGACGCAGCCGGGAATCCAGGATCACCCTCAGTGGCTGGCGAATATGGGTGTCCGAGGTGACCCCCTCCAGATCCCCTGCGCCCAGGCGCACGTTCATGGAGGGATCGTCACTAAGAACCGTGTCGATTCCCGTCATGACCGCGGAACTGCGGGCCCGCAGGCGCTGCACGTCCCGGCGGGCCGCATCGCAAGTGATCCATTTGCTCTCGCCGGTCGCCATGGCGGTACGTCCATCGAGACTCATCGCCAGCTTGCAGCGCAGGTAGGGTCTGGCTTTCTGCATGCGCTTTATGAACCCCGGGTTGAGGTCGCGGGCCTGGGCTTCGAGCAGCCCGTGCTCCACTTGGATGCCGGCCTGCGACAACTGTTCCAGGCCCTTGCCCGCCACCAGGGGGTTTGGGTCTCGCATGGCCGCCACTACCCGGGAAACACCGGCTTCGATCAGCGCATCCGTGCAGGGTGGCGTCCGACCCTGATGGCAACAGGGTTCGAGGGTTACGTAAACGGTAGCCCCCCTCGCCTGCCGCCCTGCCATGGCCAGGGCATTGCGCTCGGCATGGGGCTCACCGGCCCGGCGGTGAAAACCCTCCCCCACCGTCTGCCCCTGCCGCACCAGCACACAACCGACCCGCGGGTTGGGATCGGTGGTGTACAGGCCTTGCTCGGCAAGGCGTATCGCCCGGGCCATGTGGGCGCAATCCCGGGCCTGCTTCATTTTTTCGATTCAAGATCTTGAAGCAGATCCATCTGCTGCCGCCGGGCCTCCGGCGTGGGTTGTTTTTCCAGCCGCTCGATCTCTTCCCGAAAGGCGGCAACGTCTTCGAACTTGCGATATACCGAGGCGAACCGAACATAGGCGACCTGATCCATTGCCCGCAATTCATCCATAACCCATTCGCCGATCTGCCGGGTGGTGATCTCCCGATCGCCCGCGGCCATCAGCCTGCGCCTGATGCGGTTGAGGGCGGCGTCGATCTCTTCGGTGCTGACCGGTCGCTTTTCCAATGCGCGCATCATCCCGGAAGCCAGCTTGCGGCCATCGAAGGGGACCCGACTGCCATCCTGCTTGATGAGTCTGGGCAGATTGAGTTCCGCCGTCTCATAAGTGGTGAATCGTTCCTTGCACACCACACAGCGACGGCGCCGACGTACCTGATCACCCTCTCC
>JAUXGQ010000149.1 GCA_030621975.1 Gammaproteobacteria bacterium
CCCGGTTCCTGGCCCGCCTGGCTCACGTGAATCTTGCCGCCGTGCCAGAGCACCCTCAACTGTTCCAGCGACTCGGCAACCTCAAGCGGCGCCGCGGGCCAACGGACGAACTGTTCCAGGTAGCCCGCCCGATACGCGTAGAGCCCGATGTGCCTGAGAAACTGCCCCCCCTCGGGCAGAGGACGGTCCCCTTCGAGAAATTCATCCCGGTGCCAGGGGATGGGCGCTCGGCTGAAATACAACGCATAGCCTTCGGTGTCCGTCACCACCTTCACCACATGGGGATCGAAGAGGGTTTCTTTGTGGGTGATCGGGCTCGCAAGCGTCGTGATCCCGGCCACGGTATGTGAGGCCATGTCGACCGCCACCTGATCGATCAGCGTCGCCGGCATGAGCGGCTCATCGCCCTGCAGATTCACCACGATGGTTTCGTCGGGCCAACCAAGGGTCTCCACGACCTCCGCGATGCGGTCGGAGCCGCTTTTGTGGTCCGGCCCGGTCATGCAGACCTCGCCGCCCGCCTGCTCGACCACCTCCGCAATGCGATGATCGTCGGTCGCCACCACCACCTCTTGCGCCTGACTCTCGGCGGCGCGCTCCATAACGTGGTGAATCATGGGCTTGCCCGCGATCTCGACCAGGGGCTTCCCCGGCAGTCTGGTGGAGGCGAAACGCGCCGGGATTACGACTTTAAAATCCATGACTGACTCCGTGCTCACGTTGACCAGCCTCATCGAGGCTTTGGATATTCCTCGTCGGCCTCGAGTTGGCGGGCCTCATCCTCCAGCATGACCGGGATACCGTCGCGGACCGGATAAGCCAGCCGGTCCGCGCGACAGATGAGCTCCTGGGCGTTTTTCTCGTAGTGAAGAGGCCCCTTACACACCGGGCAGACGAGTATATCGAGCAAGTTACTATCCATCATCAAACCTTTTCAGTAGCTGCAGACGTAGGCTGGGGCTTGCCCCAGCTCTTTGTTTCGCGATCCAGTACGCAGCAAAGCCGGGGCAAGCCCCAGCCTGCATTTGCTGTTTGATGCCGGTGGGTTATCAGCGTTAAATTCTTTGCCATTTTGCAGAAGCCTTACTGAAGTAAGGGTCTAAGGTTCAACGTTCATCGGCGGGCTGCGAGCGCCCGGCGGCGAAGGTCATACGGACGTATCCCAGGGAGCTGGCCGCGTCCAATACCTTGATGACTGCCTGATGGGGCGTACGCGCGTCCGCACTGATGATAACCGGCAGATCCTTGTCGCCTTTCGCCGCCTCTTCGATGGCGCGTTTAAGGGTCACCAATTCGGTGTTTACGACCTCCTTCTGGTTGACGTAGAAGGTGCCGGCCCGGTCGACGGTAATATCCAGCACCTCGGGCACCTGCTCGGCGGTCGCCTCGGTTGTCGCTTCCGGCAACTGGACCTTGATCCGGGTCTCTTTCTGAAAGGTCGTGGATACCATGAAGAAGATCAGCAGGAGAAATACCACGTCGATCAAAGGGGTCAGATTGATGTCCGGAGAGGGTCTTATTTGCCGACGCAGATTCATACTGCCGGCTCCTGCTCGATCTCCCGCTCACCCTGCATGACTTCAACCATCTTCAAAGCCTCTTCTTCCATGCCAACTGTCAGGGTCACCACCCGGCCGGTGAGATAACGGTGGAACATCAAACTGGGTATGGCTACGGACAGCCCCGTTGCCGTGGTGATCAAGGCTTGCGAAATGCCGCCGGCCAGCATGGCGGGGTTGCCCACCCCGGCGCCTACGATGGCGGAAAATACCTCGATCATTCCGATGACGGTCCCCAGCAGTCCAAGCAATGGAGAGATCGAGGCTATGGTGCCCAGTGTGTTCAAAAAGCGCTCGAGCTCGAGCACAACCTGGCGCCCGGCCTCTTCGATGGACTCCTTCATCACTTCACGGGAGTGCTTGCGATTCACCAGACCTGCCGCCAGGACACGACCCAGCGGCGACCCGGCACGCAGGGTGGCCAAATGGCCATTGGTCAGTTTGTTCCTGCTATGCGTCTTCCAGATCTGGGCCACGAGGTTCACCGGGATGACCCGCTTCGTCCGCAGTGCCCAGAGCCGTTCCAATATGATTGCAGTCGCCGCCACGGAGCAGGTGATGATCGGCAACATCAGCCAGCCACCGGCCTTTACCAGTTCGAACACTTTGTCTCGGTCTCCCTTCGATTTCGGATGCGCTCGCGCGCACGGCGTATCATAACATGACCCATAATCCCGGGGATGGGCATTTTGGGTAGATCGTACAAGATTTCGTAACCACGGATGGACACGGTTTAACACAGATAGAAAGTCGGGCTAGGGTCGGTGAGTCCAATAACGCCCCTTATCCCGGCGCGCCAGGTTCGGACCCTCGATCCGCCCGTCAGCGAGGACGCGAAACCCGATCGCACCGGCGCTGGCGGTATCGAAGAGTCTGGCCCCACCCCGCTGCCAGCGCTGTAACACGCTCGACTTGGGAAAGCCGTATCGATTGCGATAGCCGGTGGCGAACAGGGCGAAGTCGGGCTCTACTGCCGCAACGAAACCGGGAGTTGACGAGGAAGCGCTGCCGTGGTGGGGTACGACCAGGATATCGGCCTTCAAGCGCCCACCCCGGTTGTTCGTCAGCTTCTCCTCGACCCGCGCCTCGATATCGCCGGGCAGCAGGATGCGGGCGGCGCCGTTGTCCACCGCCAGCACGCAGGAGGCGTCGTTACCCTTCCAGGGTCCGCCCTTCTCCGGATGCAGCACCCGGAAGCGAACACCGTCCCAGGACCACTCTGCCCCCGCCTCGCAGGCTGCGGCTCGACGATCGGCAAGGGAAAGCCGCCGCGGCTCCCCGCTCAGAATTTCGGTAGCCGGTACCCAGGTCAGGAGTTGCGCTGCCGCCCCCGCATGATCGTTGTCGCCGTTGCTGAGGATCAACCGGTCGATACGCGAAATCCCCTGGGCACGCAGATAGGGCACCAGCACGGCGGTTGCCGCGTCGAAGCGCGGCGAGAAACGGGCCCCCGTATCGTACACCAGGGTGTGCGCGCGGGTTCGCACCACCACCGACAGTCCCTGCCCTACGTCCAGCAGGGTGAGCCAGATCTCGCCCGGCCCCGGGGCCGCGGGACGCAGCAACGCCATGGGCAACAGGCATAGGAGACCCAGCCAGCGCGCAGGCACGCCCCGGGGCGCCAGCAACAGCGCGACGCCCATCAGCGCCCACAGCCATACCCAGGCAGGCAATTCAGGCGAGACGGACACCAGGCCCGACCAATCGGCGGCCCAGGCCAGTGCCCGGATGCTCCAGGACAACAGCCAGTCCGCCAGCCCCAGCAGTCCGGGGCCGACACCCGGGACTTCGACCAGGACCGTACCGAGCACCACCAGGGGAACGATCACCAGACTGAACAGGGGCACGGCCACCAGGTTGACGAGCGGCGCCGCGACCACCGCCCGTCCCCAGATCAACAGCAGCAGGGGCAGTAGACCGACGGCCACCACCCACTGGATACGCCCCCATCGCCAGCTCCAGCCGCTCAGGGACAGTCTCCCCTCCACGGAGTAGAGAATCACCCCCACGGCCCCGAAAGACAGCCAGAAACCTATGGACAGCAGGGCGAACGAGTCTAGTACAACCACCAGAAAAAGGGCGACCGCCAGGCTGTGTGCCGGCCTTGCCTGGCGCCTCAAGAACACGCCTCCCAGGATGACCGCGAGCATAATCAGCGCCCGTTGAGTCGGGACCGCAAAACCCGCCAGCGCCGCATACAAAACCGCTGCAGCCAGCGCCGCGATAGCGGCCGCCCTGGCGGAGGGACACCAGAGGGCGAGACGCGCGCTCAACGGCCACAGGCGCCGAAACAGGAAAAACACCCAGCCCGAGACTATGCCTATGTGGAGTCCGGAAATGGCGATGAGGTGATTGGTGCCGGTCAGGGTCAGAGCCCGCCACTGGGCCGGGTGCAGGCCACTGCGGTCCCCTATCGCCAGGGCGAGGACCAGCCCCAGGGTTTCGGAATCACCGAGGACCTTGGCGATCCGGGAGCGGAGGAATTGGCGGATGCCGTTGACGTGGATGCCACCGCCTTGCGCTTCCAGCAACCGATTTTGCGGGGATGCCCGAACATAGCCTGTCGCCCGGATACGGTGACGAAACAGCCAGCCTTCGTAATCGAAACCCGCCGGATTGAAAAATCCATGGGGTTGCTTCAAGCGCACCAGCAGACGCCAGCGCTCGCCGGCACGGATTTCGGGCGCACCCAGGTACCAGCCCAGTCGAACACGGCCCGGCAAGGGGGCGGGCTGCCCGGCGGCCGTCAGCCGATCCACATCGAATTCGAACCGCGTCTGCCGTTCCCTTCGCTCAGGCAGGGAACTGATCACCCCCTCGATGAGCAGGTCCCGACCCTCGAGGCCGGAATCTAATTCACAGGACAGGATCCGGTGCGCGCAATACAGGGCCCAGACGAATCCCAGGCCGCACAGCCACAACCACCGCAGGCGGGGTAGACGAAAAACGAACCAGAGCAACAGCGGGAACGGCAACGCCCACCAAAGGTCGGGCAGTTCCGGCAGCAACTGCAGCAGACCCGCGCCCGCAACGAAAGCAATCATCCCTGAAAACATCCCCCCCTCCCTGGGAATATCGTCTACATTTTTAACTTATCCGGATTATGAAACCTTATCAAGCACCAGGGCCGCAAAGGGCGCAGGCCACGCAGGCGCAGCGAATGGACTGGAAACAACCACCTATTTCATGTAAATAACTAGTTAGCGTGAGCGTTAACTGGCCAGCAACTGGATAGAGCCTTGCCCAAACACCTTATCAGGCGGTTTATGCCCGATCACGATCGGGTCCGGAATCACCGGTATCTGCGGATGTTCGGCCGGCGTCTGCATGACCCCAACCTCTGGCACCTTAACCGAAGATCGGTGTCGGGCGCCTTCGGCTCCGGGCTTTTCCTTGCCTTCGTCCCCGTTCCTTTTCAAATGATTCTGGCCACCGGTGCGGCCATCCTGTTGCGGATCAACCTGCCCCTGTCCGTGGCCCTGGTGTGGATAACCAATCCCATCACCATACCGCCCATGTTCTACTTTGCCTATCTGGTGGGCAACTGGACACTGGGAACGCCCCCGCAAGCGACCGTATTCGTGATGTCCATGCAGTGGTGTGGGCACAGCCTGAACGGAATCTGGAGGCCGCTGCTCCTGGGAAGCTTCATCTGCGGAACGGTCTCGGGGCTTACCGGTTACGTCGCCATGCGTCTGTTCTGGCGCTGGAGCATAGTCAAGCAATGGAAGGAGCGTCGCTCGAACGCATCTAAGGGAATTCCGCTCCAGTAGAAAGAGATGTTGGATTACGGCGCGCTCATAATCAATGGCGTTGGGGTGAGCTTACCAACCCCAACGGTTCTGTAGGAGCCGGCTTGCCGGCGAACATGGTCGCTACGCCATGCAAATTCGCCCGCAAGCGGGCTCCTACGGATTGAAGAACCGCCCTTAGGTGGAATGTGACAAAGCAACCGTAGGCTGGGGCTTGCCCCAGCTTTCCTGTGTGCGAGTACGCGAAACAAAGAGCCGGGGCGAGCCCCAGCCTACGTCCGATCGGACGTCACTCGAGCATCACGATGACTTCACGGACCCTGCCCTCGCGCAGAAACCGGACTTTGACCCGGTCGCCGATGTCGTAACGC
>JAUXGQ010000139.1 GCA_030621975.1 Gammaproteobacteria bacterium
AAACGAAAAGCTGGGGTAGTGGCGATTCGTTCATTCTGAGTATCGATATAAACGCAGATATAGCTAATATAATCGATAGTATAACGCATTATTCTTAAGTAATGTCTAGATTGTGTTGGTGATTGTTGGGGCTGTTGCGCAGTCCCAAAGCTCGTGGGGCACGCGGGTTGTCAAGACTATTGGTTCCCGCGCCGCTGTGACTCATCGTTTCTCCGCCTTTAGATAGCTAGACAGCTGATTGTTACCGGCTGCTTTACTTTATGGCGAGGCAGCCGTTGTGCTGTTTGATGTTTACCCGCCAGTAGGAATGGCGGCTTTCATTGGGGCAGCTGTCCAGAAACCGGTCGCCGGGGGGCTCCTATCGCAGATCAAACTCTTTGTGCTTCACCGCAGTATGAAAAGCGGCGGGCAGGGCGCGTGTCTGTCTACTATGGTTTCGGCTTAACGATCAAGGCGCCCTTGGATCTCCCGGAGCTTCGCTCCGAGCCTGGCGAATCAGCGGGGCCTTGCGATGTCGAGATCACTTTCGGGACTGTCGAGGAGCATCCGCCGTATCTGGAAGATGGGGATCGCGGTTTCTGGGTGCGCGGAGAGCAGGCTTGTTATGCACTGCGGAACGTGGGTGTCTTCCTGGTTTCGGCTGGACGACATATCTGCGTCGAAGCTCATGAAAATGCAACAGAGGAGACCCTGCGCCTGTGCATACTCGGCCCGGCGCTGGGGCTGGCCCTTCAGCAGCGTGGCTTTTTGACGCTGCATGCCAGCGCCGTTTCCATCCAGGGAGCGGCTGTGGCTTTCCTGGGAGGGCACGGCTGGGGAAAATCCACCATGGCTGCGCTGCTGCAGGCGCGTGGCTATCCCGTCATCAGCGACGACCTGACGGCTCTTGAGCCGGACAGCAACAGGGTGGTCCCGAGTTTCCCCCAGCTCAAGCTGTGGCCCGATGCGGCCGGCGCCCTGGGCCACACGTCGCAAGAACTTCCTCTGGTACACCCCGATGTGGACAAACGCGCCCTGCGCTTCAGTGAAGGCTTCGTGCGCGACCCGTCACCGTTGCGGCGACTTTACCTGCTCGCGGTGGGAGAGACAACCGCCATAGAAACGATCCCTCCCGCGCAAGTCTTTGAGGAACTCATGCGGCACTGGTACGGCAGTCGCTTCGGGCCGGCGCTGTTGAAATCCCTCGATCTGCGAGGGCATTTCCTGCGTGTCTCGAATCTGGCCAGCACCGTGGGGTTGCGTCGCCTGCAGCGTCCGGCGACGCTGCTGGACGACCTGGACCTTGGGGAAACCATCGAGAAAGCCATTCTTGAAGACTTGGAATCCTGATCCATAAAGCCAATAATAACCGTGCCTTGCTGTTCGAGAGACAACTTTGGTTGTCAGTCTCGATCCAGCCCATTTTTGAAGGCTGAACACTGATGACCAACTTAACCAAAGCGTCACTGCTGGTGGCGAGCCCGGACCAGGTTTCTGCAGACGTGTCCCCCGATGCGTCGGGGGATGTGGTGATTCTGCACCTCAAGGACGGCATTTATTACGAACTTAACGAAGTCGGCGCCCGCATCTGGGAGCTCATTCAACAGCCCCGTTCTGTACAGGCCGTTCTCGATGCGCTGCTGATCGATTACGATGCCGATGCCGAGCAATGCGAGGCTGACCTGCTGGCCCTGGTGGACGATATGGCCGGGCGTGGTCTGATCGAGATCAAAGATGGGTCGATTCCGTAAGTTTCTCGGCTTGGCGCCGCGTCAACGCTGGCTGCTGATCAAGGCCGCCGCTCTCCTGGCAACCGTTCGCCTGTCGTTATGGCTGTTGCCTTTCCCTACTGCCTGCGCCCTGTTCGATGGGGTGTCCCGCCGTTCCCGGCGGCTCGCCGCTGATCCCATCCCGGTGGTCGAACTGGCCGGGGCCGTCGAGGTGGCGTCGCGCTTTGTGCCCTGTGCCCGCCATTGCCTGACCAAGGCCCTGACTGCGCGGATTTTCCTCACCAGGCAGGGTTATCTGGCGGAGGTTCGCTACGGTGTCGCCAGGGAAGCCAAAGAGGACTTTCTCGCCCATGCCTGGCTGGAGAGCGAGGGCAGGGTGGTGATCGGTGGCACCGATCTGGGGCGCTATGCCACGCTGTCTCCCCGGGTGAATCCTCCCGAATGAAAATCGCCAGCCAGAGCGCCCGGCGCGTACAGAAACCTTGACCGTGCCCGGCGCCTCGGAAAAGTCCTGGACCCTGCTGGACGGGCTTCGCGTCGACCGGGCGCTGCGCATCGTCTGGCAGGCAGCACCGCGATGGACGGCTGCCAGTATCGTCCTGGTCGTCATCCAGGCCATTGTGCCGCTGGTGACGCTGTACGTCCTCAAGCTGATCGTCGACCAGCTCACCAACGCGGGCGCGGATGCCGGCTCTGGTGGCACTTTTGACAGCCTGCTGCTGCCCATCGGCGCTGCCTTTGCTACCACCCTGATCGGCAACCTGTGCAATGCCCTGATCGGTCATGCCAACATCATCCAGGCGCATCTCGTCGCTGATCACATGCAGCGGGTGGTTCAGGCCAAGTCCATCGACGTGGATCTGGCCTATTACGAGAACTCGCAGTACTACAACAAGCTTCACCGGGCTCAGCGCGAGGCGCCATCGCGACCCGTTCGCATCGTTCAGGGCGTGACCCAGCTGGCGCGAAACAGCCTGACGCTGCTCGGCGCTTTTGCCCTGTTGCTGATGTTCCATTGGGGCGTGGTCGTCGCTGTGTTTGCCGCTTCCATCCCGGTACTGTTCTACCGGCTCAAGCAGGCCCAGGCAGTCTATGTCCTGCATCGCGACAAAACGGTGAGCGAGCGCCTGAGTGCCTACTTCAACCGCGTGATCACCACCGCAGAAGACGCGAAGGAGGTTCGGGTGTTCGGCTTCGGTCCGTTGATGGTGGAGAGATTCGCCGAACTCAGGAACAGGATCCGTACTGCCTTGCGCCGCATCTCGGCTCAGGGTTCGCGCAGGCAGTTCGTTACCGAGACCACCACCGCCCTCGCCGGTTACGCATCCCTCGCTTTCATTGTGCACGCTGCCCTGAACGCATCGATCACGCTGGGGGAATTGGTCATGTATTTCGGCGCCTTCCAGGTCGCCATGGGTGCGCTGCGGCCGACCCTGAGTGGTCTGGCCGAAGTCTACGAAAATAACCTGTTCCTGTCCGCTCTGTACGAGTTTCTCGAGGTTCCTAGGACGGTCACCGAGCCCGTCAGACCGCGGCAGATGCCCCGCCCCTGGCGCTCCGGCCTCGAGGTGGAGAATCTGAGGTTTCGCTATCCGGGTACCGAACGCCTGGTTCTGCAGGGCATCGATATGGCCATCCGTCCCGGTGAAATCGTTGCTCTGGTCGGGCGCAACGGATCAGGGAAGACCACGCTGACCAAGCTGCTGTGCCGCCTCTATGATCCCAGCACCGGTCGTATCAGTATCGACGGTATCGACCTGCGGGAGTTCCGCAGTGCGGATCTGCGCCGGGAAATCGGCGTCATCTACCAGGACTTCGGTCGCTATCATGTGACGGCGAGGGAAAACATCCGGCTCGGCCGCCCGGAGCTCGCTCCGGACGACCCCGCGATCGCCAAGGCCGCCCGGTGGGCGGGTATCCACGACGACCTGATGCAATTCCCGAAAGGGTATGACACGGTTCTCAGTCGCACGCTGGCCGACGGTGAAGAGCTCAGCGTGGGTCAGTGGCAGAAACTGGCGCTGGCTCGCGCCCTGCTGCGTGATTCCCAGCTCATCCTGCTCGACGAACCGACCAGCTCCCTCGACCCTGCCGCGGAGTTCGAGTTTTTCGAGAAATTCCGTTCCATGGTTCGCGACCGGTCGGCGCTGGTGATCAGCCACCGGTTTTCGACCGTGCGCATGGCTGACCGCATCTATGTGCTGGCAGACGGACGCGTGGTCGAACAGGGCAGTCACGACAGCCTGGTCGAACTCGGCGGTCTGTATGCGGGCCTGTACCACAAGCAGGCCTCCTATTACGGGACCGAGAACCCTGCTGCGGGTATCGACGAAGCTGCATTCGCCAATGTCAGCCGTACCGAATGACTCACCTGACCTTGCGCATTTTCTCGAACAGCAGCCTGGCGTAGTCTCTGGCCACGCGGAAAGGACGAATGAGGTAATAGAGGAAATCCAGCGAGTCCGGCAACGCCAGCACTGCCCGATCCCTCTCATTCGGGGGCAAGCGTAATCGAACAGCCTGATAGTGGGGGTAGAGTTTGTCGCGCCAGCGTTCCCGTAGCCTGAAGTGAAAGCCTTCCCGTGATAAGAGAGCGTCAGCCTGATCATCGGCATCCTGGAACAGGTCGTGATAAATATAGCGGGCCAGTATGTGTGACTGGCGGTCGGCGCGTGCCCGGGACATCATTGCTTCGGGCGCGGGGGCACCGAGCAGTTGGTGGGAAACGATAAGGCCCAGCGCGATCATTCTGCGGCACCCGAGTCTTTCTGCCTCGTTAAACACCTGCTCCCAGTTCATGCGCGGGTGTGTGCGCAGAAGCTCGGCGATATCACAGATCTTGCTCAGCCGCACCGCCTTTTCTCCCCAGCTGTCCTTGGCCAGCTGGACGCACAGCACCAGGAGCATGTCTTCCGCACAGAGGACATTGATATCCCGGCCAGCGATGGTCAAGGGTTCAAGGCGTTTCAGCAGGTTGGCAAAGTCGAGACGCACCGGGAAGACTTCCGGCGTGAGGCTCCTGTGCAGATCGACACATATCCCGCGGCTGTCGTCGACCAGGCTGCATTCCCAGCCCCAATCATTGTGCAGCCGGTATCCGTTCGCCAGCAACAGCTTGCGTGTCGGCCGGTAGTCTTCCGGATCTACGAGTATGTCGATGTCTCCGAACTGGCGCAGACAGAGATTGCGGTAAACCAGAAGCGCCGTCGTGGGACCCTTGTAAGGGATCGCGCAGACTCCCTGTTGGTCAAGAAAATCGATCAGTTTCTTCAGTGCTCCGGTAAGCAACAGATTGCGTTGCGCGATGTTCATGTATTGTTGCTGGAGTGCCTGCATTACATCCGCTGGGGCAAGGCCGGGGAAGGCCCGCTGCAGACTCTGGTACAGTAACGGGATCACCCGGTGATGGACCGCTAGCTGCAGGAGATGCGGCCAGTCGACGGTCTGGTCAAGCAGGGTGCGGAGGCGGTTGACGGTCCATTCATCCTGGCAAGTTCTCGCCAGGCCAAGAAGGAGTTCATGCTCCACACCGATGCCAGGTGGGCCGATGCGTTCCATCGCGCGGTCTGGTGCTACCAAGAAGGGCTCCGGGTCTGAGGAAACCGGCTGGCGGCAGGGCGGTTGAAAAACGGCAAGTACTCCATCATGCTAGCGGTGGATGTTAACAGACAATGGCCGAAGCGGGTAAGCCACCGGGACGTTGAGAGAATTCGGAAGATCCTTGCTGTAAACTGAAGACATAATACAGCCAGTCTGTAATAGTGATAGTGTTTTTAGACGTTTCTCCTGGCGGCGTACAGGGGGAGAGTAAGCTCGATAATAATCCACGTAAATGTACAATCTTTCAAGGTAATTAAGAAAATGAACCATTACTGTAAAGCATTATTCGCTGGCTTATTGATTATTGGATTGACTGGCTGTGTAGGAAAACCGCATCTACCTGGACAACAAGAAACTGGCATTGCGCAAGGCCCCAAGGTGCTGGTTGACGCCTACGAAATGAGTGTTGGTGATGAGGTGCAAGTCACTGTCTGGAAGAATCCCGAATTGTCCGTAACAGAACCGATTCGCCCGGACGGGAAGATCGCTATA
>JAUXGQ010000467.1 GCA_030621975.1 Gammaproteobacteria bacterium
GCCCGCTTTCTGCAATACCGTGGCTTCGACAGCGAGCAGATACGTCGTTTTCTAATGAGTTGACCCCGATTCTATGAAAAGCAGCGCTGAGATTCGAAAGGCCTTCCTGGACTACTTTGCGGAACGAGGGCATCAAGTGGTACCCAGCAGTCCGCTGGTGCCCCACAATGACCCGACGCTGTTGTTTACCAATGCGGGGATGGTGCAGTTCAAGGATGTGTTTCTGGGGCAGGAAAAGCGTCCCTACGTCCGTGCGACCAGTTCTCAGCGGTGCGTGCGGGCGGGTGGCAAACACAACGATCTGGAAAACGTCGGTTATACGGCCCGCCACCATACATTCTTTGAAATGCTGGGTAATTTCAGCTTCGGTGACTATTTCAAAAAGGAAGCCATTGCCTTTGCCTGGGAGTTCCTGACCGGGGCGATGGGTCTGGCGCCGGAGCGATTCTGGATCACCGTCTTCGAAGAGGATGAAGAAGCGGCCGATGTCTGGTTGAACGAGATTGGTATCGACCCCGCTCGTTTCGCTCGCATCGGAGCCAAAGACAATTTCTGGTCCATGGGCGATACCGGCCCCTGCGGTCCCTGTTCCGAGATCTTCTACGATCACGGTCCTGAAGTAGCCGGGGGGCCGCCGGGTTCCCCCGACGAAGAGGGCGACCGTTACATCGAGATCTGGAACCTGGTGTTCATGCAGTACAATCGGGATGCCGACGGAAATCTGAATCCCTTGCCCCGGCCTTCGGTGGACACCGGCATGGGCCTGGAGCGCCTGGCGGCGGTCATTCAGGGCGTACACGGCAACTACGATATCGACCTGTTCCAGAGCCTCATCCGGGCCGCGGCCGCGATCACGGGCTGCACCAATCTCACGGACAACTCCCTGCGGGTCATCGCGGACCACATCCGTTCCTGTGCGTTTCTGGTGACCGATGGGGTGACGCCGTCCAATGAGGGTCGGGGTTACGTATTGCGCAGGATCGTCCGTCGCGCGATCCGCCATGGCTACAAGCTGGGCATGCACGAACCCTTTTTCTACCGCCTGGTCGAGCCCTTGTGCCTGGAGATGGGGGAGGCCTTTCCGGAACTGATGAAGGCCAAAGAGCAGGTGGAGCGGGTGCTCAGGCTGGAAGAACAGCGCTTTGCCGAGACCCTGGAACAGGGTATGAAGATACTCGAGCAGGCCATCGGGGGCATGCGGGATAATCGGATATCCGGTGCCACCGTATTCATGCTCTACGACACCTATGGGTTTCCAACGGACCTTACCGCCGACATCGCCCGGGAAAGGGGATTGACGCTGGATATGGCGGGCTTCGAGCAGGCCATGGAAGGGCAAAGGGCAAGGGCCAGGGCGGCCAGCCGGTTCGGGGTCGATCAGCAGCTGGACCTGTCCCTCGCGGGCGCCACGGAATTCACCGGTTACGGTCAACTGGAGGACGAGGCGAAGGTGGTCGCCCTGTTTCGGGGCGGGGAGTCCACCGACATCCTGGAGGATGAAGAGGAGGGCATAGTGGTGCTGGACCATACCCCCTTTTATGCGGAATCCGGAGGCCAGGTCGGGGATCGGGGTGAATTGCTCGCCGGCGGCACCCGTATGCGCATCGACGATACCCGCAAGCAGGGTGGTCAGGTGTTCGGGCATCTGGGAAGGGTGCGGGGTGGCGCCCTGCATGTGGGCGATACCATCAGGGCCCGGGTGGATCCGGATAAGCGCCAGGCCACGGCCCTGAATCATTCGGCAACCCATATATTGCACGCCGCATTGCGCGCCGAACTGGGCGAACATGTGACGCAGAAGGGGTCGCTGGTGGACGCGGAACGCCTGCGTTTCGATTTCTCCCATTTCGAGCCGCTGTCGTCTAGCCAGCTACAGACCATCGAACGGCTGGTAAACCAGCAGATCCGGCACAATTACCCGGTGGAGACCCGGGTCATGTCCCTGGACGACGCAAAGGCGGCGGGTGCCATGGCGCTGTTCGGCGAGAAATACGACGACCGGGTGCGGGTATTGCAGATGGGCGATTTTTCCACGGAGCTGTGTGGCGGCACCCACGTCAACGCGGTGGGCGACATCGGCCTGTTCAAAATCATGGCGGAATCGGGCATTGCGTCGGGCGTGCGAAGGATCGAGGCCATTACCGGCGACCGAGCCATCCTGTGGGTGGAGGACGAAGAGGCCCGGTTGTCTCATATCGCCGAGATGCTCAAGAGCGGGCGTGAGGAAGTGGATGACAAGGTGGTGCAACTGTTGGAGCGCAGCCGCACACTGGAAAAGGAACTGGAACGGCTCAAAGGCCAGCTGGCCAGCGCCGCGGGCGATGGGCTGGCCGCCGAGGCAGTCGACGTCGGGGGGGTAAAGGTGCTCGCGGCAAAGCTGGACGGCGCCGATCAAAAATCCCTGCGCGAGACACTGGACCAACTCAAAAACAAACTCGGCTCCGCCGTCATCCTGCTGGCCTCGGTGACCGGCCGGAAAGTCAGCCTGGTGGCCGGCATCACCCAGGACCAGACGAAACGGATGCAGGCGGGCGATCTGATCAAGACCGTAGCCGAGCAGGTGGGCGGCCGCGGTGGCGGGCGGCCTGACATGGCGCAGGCGGGCGGCAGCAACCCCGATGCCCTTCCCCAGGCCCTGGCATCGGTGGAGGCCTGGGTGCGGGACAAGCTCGGGGTCTGACTCAGCAATGAAGCTCATTGTCCAAAAGTACGGTGGAACCTCCATCGGCTCGATCGAGCGGATCGAGGCGGTGGCGGATAAGGTCAAACGGGCCCATGATCTGGGCAAGGACCTGGTGGTTGTGGTTTCCGCCATGTCCGGGGAGACCAACCGACTGGCCGCCCTGGCCCAGGAGGTCAGCCAAACGCCCATTCCCCGTGAACTGGACGTCCTGCTGGCGACGGGTGAACAGGTGACGATCGCCCTGCTGAGTATGGCCTTGGGAAAGCGCGGCTGTCCCGCCCGGTCC
>JAUXGQ010000288.1 GCA_030621975.1 Gammaproteobacteria bacterium
CCGCCAAGCAAATAGGGCTGCTCACCGGGATGCATCTTGACCTGCCGCTGCTCAGCGGGCTGATCCTGCTGTGCGGCTTCGGTCTGGTGGTACTCTACAGCGCGGGTGGTCAGGAGATGGCTCTGGTACAACGTCAGCTGATCCGCATGGCGCTGGGGTTCGGCATGCTGTTCGTGCTGGCCCAGGTGCCGCCGTTCCATTTGCGCCACTGGAGCCCCTGGCTGTTCGGGGCCGGCATCCTGATGCTGGTGGCCGTGTTGCTGTTCGGGGACGTCGGCAAGGGGGCGCAGCGCTGGCTGGATCTCGGCTTCTTCAGGTTCCAGCCCTCGGAGATGCTCAAGCTGGTGGTGCCGATGATGATCGCCTGGTACTTTGCCGAGAAGCGGCTGCCGCCAAAACCACAGCGCCTGCTGGTCGCCTTCGTGCTGGTGGGGGTGCCGGTCCTGCTCATTGCCAAGCAGCCGGATCTCGGCACCGCACTGCTGGTGGCCAGCGCCGGCATACTGGTGCTTTTTCTCGCCGGCATCAGCGTGCGGCTGATGCTCTCCTTTGCGGGGGTCATGGCTGCCCTGGCCCCCGTAATCTGGTTTTTGATGCGGCCGTACCAACGCCAGCGCGTACTCACCTTCATGAACCCGGAAAGCGACCCCCTGGGCGCCGGCTACCACATCATCCAGTCCAAGATCGCCATCGGCTCCGGCGGCCTGTTCGGAAAGGGCTGGCTCAACGGCACCCAGTCGCACCTGGAGTTTCTTCCGGAACGCTCCACGGACTTCATCTTTGCGGTCATGGGGGAGGAATTCGGGCTGACCGGCATCCTCATGCTGCTGGCCCTGTATCTGTTTATCATACTGCGGGGCCTGTTTATCGCCACCCAGGCCCAGGATACCTTCAGCCGCCTGGTGGCGGGCGCCCTGACCCTGGAGTTCTTCGTCTATCTGATGGTGAACACCGGGATGGTAACGGGACTGCTGCCGGTGGTGGGCGTGCCCCTGCCGCTGGTGAGTTACGGGGGCACATCACTGGTGACCATTCTCGGCGGATTCGGTATCCTCATGTCCATCCACACACACCGTAAACTGCTACCCACCTGACAGGGATAACCAGAAAAATGAAACGCGGACTCCGCGCACTTGTTGCCGGCCTGTCGATGCTCGGCGTGACCGCCATCGGCCAGGCCATCGAACTGACGGCTGACGTAAAAGGTTTTGTGGACGAGATGGTGTCCAAACACCAGTTCGACCGGGCGGAACTGACCGGCCTGCTGCAGCAGGCCCGTTTCCGCCAGGACATCATCGATGCCATCACCCGGCCCGCGGAAGCCAAACCCTGGTACCAGTACCGTCCTATCTTCCTGACCTCCGCCCGCGCCGAAGGCGGGGCCACCTTCTGGAGCAATAACCGGGACGACCTGCAAAAGGCCGGGGAACTGTATGGGGTACCCCCGGAGATCATCGCCGCCATCATCGGTGTGGAGACCCGCTACGGGGCGAATACCGGCCGCCATCGGGTGCTGGACGCCCTGAGCACCCTGGCGTTCGGCTATCCGCCGCGCAGCCGTTTCTTCCGCAAGGAGCTCGAGCAGTTCCTGCTCATGGCGCGGGAGGAAGGGATGACGCCCACCCGCCCCAAGGGCTCCTACGCGGGAGCTCTGGGCAAGGCCCAGTTCATCCCCAGCAGTTTCCGCGCCTACGCGGTGGATTTTGACGGCGACGGCAAACGCGATCTCTGGGACAGCAACGCCGATGCCATCGGCAGTGTCGCCAACTATTTCGTGCGCCACGGCTGGCGGCCCGGTGAGCCGGTCACGGTGAGGGCCGGCGCGGCCGGCGCAAGCCATCAACGCTTCGTGGACGCGGGCATGAAACCCAGCATCCGGGTGAAGGACCTGTACGCCGCGGGCATCACCACGGCAGCCAGGCTGGATCCCGCCGCCCTGACGAGCCTGATCAAACTCGAGACCGAGGACGGCCATGAATACTGGCTGGGCCTGCACAACTTCTATGTCATTACCCGTTACAATCACAGTAATCTGTACGCGATGGCGGTTTATCAACTGAGCCAGGAGATACTGGCGATCAAGCGAGCCAGCGAGGCGGAGTATGTTTCGCACTGATCCCAGGACTGGTGTCATCCTCGCGCTGGCCCTGCTGCTGCCCGCGGGCTGCAGCATCAGCCCGCCGGTCACCGAGGTGGAAGACGGCGCCCCCGCACGGCCCGTGGACGTTTCTGCGATCCCCGATGCGGTACCGCGGCCGGAACCGCACAGCAAGTACGGCAACCCGGTGTCCTACGAAGTCAACGGCAAACGCTACTACACCCTCAGGAGCAGCATCGATTACCGGGAACAGGGAATCGCCTCCTGGTACGGCACCAAGTTTCACGGGCGGCGCACCAGCAGCGGCGAACCCTATGACATGTACGCCATGAGCGCGGCCCACAAGACGCTGCCCCTGCCCACTTACGCCCGGGTAACAAACCTGCGAAACGGGCGCAGCCTGGTGTTGAAGATCAATGACCGCGGACCTTTCCATACTAATCGGCTCATCGATCTTTCCTATGCCGCCGCGGCAAGACTCGGCATCCTCGGCCAGGGCACCGGCCTGGTGAGCGTCGAGGCACTGGATCCACGCCAACCGGAAGGGCGCGCACCGGACCAACCGCCGGCGGGCGAGCCGGACGACCCCCTGCTCTACATCCAGATCGGCGCCTTCGGCAGCCCGACCAACGCCGACCGCCTGCGCCGCCGACTGCCGAGCGACCTTTCCGAGAACATTCGCATCCAGAAGGCGGAGGCCAGGATCCCTCCTGTGTACCGAGTCCAGGTGGGTCCCCTGCGCACGGTCGAAAAGGTCGACGCCCTGACTCAGCGACTGGCCCAACTGGGCATCAGCGACATACACATCGTCATCGAGTAATTTTTCACCCCACAAGGATCCCATTCCCGTGCAACCCGTTCGCCCCCGCAAGTCACAATGCGCTCTGCTGCTGTTACTGCTCTTCTTGAGCACCAGCCTACTCGCTCAACGACCCATCCCCTCGCCGCCACAGATATCCGCGGGCGGCCACCTGCTGGTGGATTTCGACAGCGGCCGGGTGCTGGCGGAAAACGGCGCCGACAACCGCCTGGAACCCGCCAGCCTGACCAAGATCATGACCGCCTATGTGATTTTCAAGGAACTCCAGGCCGGCAACATCAAACTCGACGAAGAGGTGCTGATCAGCGAAAAGGCCTGGCGCACCCCCGGTTCGCGCATGTTCGTGGAGGTCGGCAAAAAGGTGCCCCTGGAACTGCTCCTTAAAGGCACCATCATCCAGTCGGGAAACGACTCCAGCGTCGCCCTCGCCGAACACGTGGCGGGCAGCGAGGCCACCTTCGCACAGATGATGAACGATCACGCCCGGCGTCTGGATATGCTGGACACCCACTTCGCAAACAGCACCGGCCTGCCCAATATAGACCACTACACGACACCGCGGGATATAACCAAGGTCACCGCCGCCAGCATCCGGGAGTTTCCGGATTTCTACGCCTGGTATTCCATCAAGGATTTGACGTACAACAAGATCAAACAGCGAAACCGCAACCTGCTGCTGTGGCGCGATGACTCCGTCGACGGGGTCAAGACCGGCCACACCGAGGCCGCGGGGTATTGCCTGGTGGCCTCCGCCGACAAAGGGGACATGCGACTGGTCTCCGTGGTCATGGGCACCAAAAGCGAGGAGGCCCGCGCCCGGGACAGCCAGAGCCTGCTCAACTACGGTTTCCGCTTTTTCGAAACCCACCAACTCTACTCGGCGGGCCAAATCCTCGCGGACACCCGGGTGTGGAAGGGCGCCGTCAAGCAGCTCCAACTGGGCCTTGCCGAAGACCTGCACGTCACCATACCCCGGGGTCAGTACGAGAGCCTGAGCGCGCACATGGTACTCGACCCCCGGATTATGGCCCCCGTGCGCAAGGGCAAGACCTGCGGACACGTGAACGTCTCCATCGGAGACGAAGAGATCGCCCGGGTGCCTCTTATCGCGCCCCAGGACGTGCCCGGCGGCGGCCTGTGGCGCAGACTCGTGGACAGCGCCCTGCTCTGGTGGCAGTAGTGTACCCCGTCACCAATCCTGTGACATTCAGAGCGCGCCTGTGCCGCC
>JAUXGQ010000420.1 GCA_030621975.1 Gammaproteobacteria bacterium
GCCAGCACCAGATAGGCATCGATTCCCGGCAGCCGGTCAGCCGCGCCGGCCTCCTCCAGCAGGGCTATGAGGCGTTCGAGTCCCACCGCAAAACCGACGGCGGGCGTAGACCGTCCGCCCAGTTGTTCCACCAGACCATCGTAGCGACCTCCCGCACATACGGTGCCCTGGGCACCCAACCGATCCGTTACCCACTCGAACACGGTCCGCGAATAATAATCCAGACCACGGACCAAGTGGGGGTTGAGGGTATAGGCCACGCCGTTGTCCTCCAGGCCCTCGCACAAGGACTGAAAGTGTCTCCGGGACTCTTCCCCCAGATAATCCATCACGGAGGGCGCCGAGGCCACCAGTTCGGCCATGTCAGGGTTCTTGGTATCCAGGATGCGCAGCGGATTGGAATCCAGACGGCGCCGGCTGTCTTCATCCAGACCTTCCTCGTGTGCTCTGAAATAGCCCACCAGAGCGTCGCGGTAGGCGACCCGTTCCTCCCCGCTACCCAGTGTGTTGAGTTGCAGATCCAGATCCTTCAGGCCCAGTTGCTGCCAGCATCGGTGGGTGACCAGGATCATCTCCAGGTCGATATCCGGTCCCCCTAAACCGAACGCCTCCACACCCACTTGATAAAACTGCCGGTAACGGCCTTTTTGCGGGCGTTCGTGCCGAAACATCGGCCCCTGATACCACAGACGCTGCACCTGGTTGTGCAGCAGCCCATGTTCGATCCCCGCCCTTACGCAGCCCGCCGTGCCTTCGGGCCGCAGCGTAAGGCTGTCGCCGTTGCGGTCCTGGAAGGTATACATCTCCTTTTCGACGATATCGGTAACTTCCCCGATGGAGCGTTTGAACAGGTCCGTCATCTCCACCACAGGCATGCGGATTTCCCGGTATCCGTAACGGGTGAGCACGTCGCGCAAAGTATCTTCCAGGAACTGCCACAAACCGCTGTCCCGGGGGAGGATGTCGTGCATCCCCCGAATCGCATGAATCTTCTTGGTCATGGACTACCGGGGTCAACCTCGAACCGCGCCACATCGCCCCGGATGTATCGGGTGACATCGAAGGGTTCGCCGTTGACCCAGACCTCGACTACGCGGGCGTTACCCAGGACCACGGAAAACGGCGGCTCGCCGCTGAGCTTGCGACGGGTATCCTGTGCCATGACACCACTGATCTTGTTCTCCCCACTGGCATCACGTACGTCAAGCCAGGAGGAGTCCGAAAAACTGAATTCGATGCTTGCCCAACGGGCTTCGGTCCGGGGCTCGTCACGGGGCACCGCTTCGCCCATGGAAACCACCGCCGATTCGGTGCCGTTCGCCGGCCGCCCGAGCGACGACCTATCGGCCACTGCCGCCCCGGTCGCCGGAGGTTCACTGGGCGTCCGATCCACCATCGGGCCACCGGTCTGGCGCGGTACGCCGCTTTCCGGTGCTACAACGGGCCCGGACTCCAGCCCCGGCGCTTCCATCGTTTGCACCTCTTCCACGATTGGGGGGGCGGGGGCCTCGTCAGGCGCCCCTTCAGCTGTATCCATGGGCGAGGCGGCGTCGGCGCTGGTCTGGGCCGGGTCCCCGTCATTCAACGGCCAACTGAGCCGGCCCTGCCACCAGACCACGAGCAGACCAATCAGCAGAATGACCATGAGCCAGGTCACCATCCGCACCAGCAGGTGGCTGCTTTCCACGTCGGTCCCGATATTCGGCTTTTGGGTCAGTGGGGAACCACCGCCATCGGCCGGTGCCAGACGTTCGTACTCATCGAGCACGCGTTGCGGATCCATACCCAGAAGCCGGGTATAGTTTCTGAGATATCCACGTACGAAAACCGGGCCGGGAAGGCTGTCATAATCGTCCCTTTCCAGGGCCTCGATCAAGGCGTCACTGAGGTGCAGCTGTGCGGCCACCCGGGACATTTCCAGACCTTTTGACAGCCTGGCCTGGCGCAGGCGGCTTCCCGGCCCCTCGGGGATTTCATCCTGCTGATGGGCATCTACGATCGGTGCGGCATTCATTGCTGTTCATACTCCCTGAGCAGTTGGACTTCCGGCGCATCCGGAAACTTGGCTCTGAGCAAAATCTTGTAACTGGCCACTGCATTGCGGTCACCGAGTCGATCCTCGACACGGACAGCGAGCCAAAGGGTCCTGGCCGTGTGGTCCGCCACTGCAAGATAACGCTGCAGATAGGCCCTTGACGACAGGTAGTCGCCCTGTTCGTAACTCAGCTCGGCCATCTGATGCAAGGCCACGGGAAAGCGGGCGTTTGCCGTCAGAGCCTGCCTGAAATACTGTTCGGATTTTTTCAAGTCCCCGGCCCGCCGTGCACAAAGGCCCGCGTTGGTGGTAGCCACCCAGGGGGTGGGATACAAGGGGTTCCGCACCGCCCTCTTAAACTGTTCTTCCGCTTCCGCATACTTTTTCCGTTGACACAGAAAACTCCCCCAGGCATTGCGGACAAAAGAGTTTTCGGGTTCAAACCGGACCGCCCGGACATAGTGTTCCTCTGCCAGTCGCGCTTCGCCCAGACGCTCATAGAGCAGTGCTATCACGTTGTGCGCCTCGGCGTTTTTGGGATCGGCTTGCAACCCCTGTTTCAGTTTGCGCAGGGCAACAGCATACTGCCCTTCGCGCAGGTAGGCGATCCCGAGTTTCACATAAATATCGGCGGGGCTTTCCTTCTTAATCCTGCCCAGTTTCCCTGTATAGTCGTCGTTATCCTTGTAGATGTCGCTTCCGCCGCAACCCAGGAGGGCTATCGCGGTTGCTGCCAGCAGGACGATCAGAACGGCTGAAGACCGGTTCATGGCGAAACTAGGAGGCTGTCCGAGAATAGAGAACCTACTGCGGAAAAGCCATTTTGGCCAGATTTTCAGATTAAAATCGTTAAATATGCCCAATATTCGCCTCATTTAATCGAAAAATCTGGCTCAAAATGGCTTCCCCTCGCTACGGCTTCTATTCTCGGACAGCCTCCTAGACGGCTCCCGTGTCGAGGCACCTTGCACGCTGGTTGTCTGCATACCGGAGCGCGCCCGAATTCGATTCGAAATGTTCATTCGCTGCCCTGCAAACTCTGCTTCCCCACTCCGTTCGCTTTAACGACTGCGATTCCATAACCCTTTAAACCTCGCTCCGGCGGGCGCCCATGTCTGCGGCTGCGATCCGCGACCCGTCCCACCAGTTGACCGCAGGCGGCATCGATATCGTCACCCCGTGTGCGACGGATGATGGTGATCAGTCCCGCCCGCATCAGTATCTCCTGGAACGCCTCGATACGCTGCATGGAAGATCGC
>JAUXGQ010000256.1 GCA_030621975.1 Gammaproteobacteria bacterium
ACGACACCGAGGCAAGGGAACAGGGCGTTTCGATCAATTTTCATCGGATTCTCGCCTCGCTCAATCCACCCAGCCGAAGACATTGCGTACAACACTCCAGCGCGGTGCCCTCTTTTCGCTGCCCTTGCCCAGCACCCAATACTCATAGGCTTTATCCGTGGTGCCATCGTGTTGCTTGAGCAGGACCCAGTGGTCAATAAACTCGTCCATAGCGTTGTCGTTGTCGCCACTGTAAGGATAAACAAGGGGGATGCTGTAATCATCAGACCAGGGGGTGACGACCTGGAAGCTCGGGTACAGAAGAGTCCAAGCCGATCCGCCCTCCGCCCCCGTGTACAAAGCATCGAGACCTTCGCCCGCTCCGCTTTGCTCGAAGAAATCGCGGTAGGAATCTAGAACAACGAGCTCGACGTTGGGGTAAGCGCTCAATGCGGAATTGGCGAGCCCTTCGCCGGCGAGGCTACGGTGGATCCCGATCCGGGCCTGATCCAGCTTAGCAATCGCGCCAGGCGTAGCGAAGTCCACATCCCGATGGTCGGCGACCACCAGTCCCATGACTGCGAACATGTAGGGGTCGGAGAGGCGAATGTTGCCTGATTGCTCCACCGTTCCGTAGATCCCCGACATGGCGACGTCGAAGTGGTCCTTATCGAGCTGTTGCGTCAGGGAATTGAATGCGAAGGGGACAAACTCGATGGTCACACCCATATCCTGGGCAAGCCGCTGCGCCATGTCGATATCAAAGCCCACCAGCTTCCCGGCGATATTTGTGTAGGAGAAGGGAAGGCGATCCGGATCATATCCCACACGAATGACACCCCGCCCCTTGATGCGATCTATATTGGATTGGCCCGGTTTCAGAGCGACCGGGTTCGGGCCAGGCTCAACGATGGTTGAAGGCACGATATCCTCCATCAGCTGCATGGAGGAGAGGACCTCGTCCTTGTCGTAGGCCCCCTCGGATACATAGCCAAGGTAAGCGCGCGTACCGCCGATGGCAAGCAGAAACACCACCACAGCCCCGGCCAGGATCATGACTACCCGACGCCACTGGATGCGCATCATGCCGCTTGAGGCAGAGGCCACAAGCGCGGCGAAGGTGAACATGTCCATGGCCCCAAGGGCATCACTCATGCGGCCACAATAGACGCCGGTGAGCAGGAAGATCTGGAACATGTCTGCAGGCAGACGCATCAGGTCGAGCAGGAATGGCATGGCGACGGCCACATTGCCGAAGTAGCTGAGCAAACCACTGGTAAGTAAAGCGGGGTAGTCTCCGAAGGTCAAAGGCGATCCAATGAACCAGGCCGCGAAAGGAATGAAGAACAGGCTTAGCAGCTTGCCGGTATTCGGGAACGGGTAGGAAATCGGAACCAGCATCTCGGCGACGGTGACGGCATTCGGGTCCTTGACCTCGTACTTCTCGAACAGCTCCTTGATGCTCTCGATAATGAGCGGCAACGCTACCAGCACCTTTGCCGCTGCAAAGGACAGGACCATGGCCGACCAGGCGATGCTGACGACGTCCTTGTACTTGAAGGGTGTCAGGCTCGCGATCAGCCCCGGAAGCACCCAGAAACCAAGAATCAGTACGGCGACCGTGTACAGGATGAAATAGCCCTGCAACCGACCCAGGTCCGCGAAGTCCATGGTGCCGGCAGCGCTGGCCGTCATGGCGAACACGCCGATGGGCGTGAGTTTGACCACGAACTTGATTACCCGCATCACTGCCTCGGCCAGGACGTCGAACAGCTTAAACACCTCCTGCTTTGCCTTTGAGGTGATCAGCGCGATACCCAGCGCGATACAGAAGACCACCACTGCGGGGATCTGGTTGTTACTCAGGGAAGCGAAGAAGTTCTTGGGTATGAAGATGTTGATGAGCTTCACCTGCTTGGCAGGTTCCACCAGGCTGGAACTGTAGAAGGAAGCTGAGGTGAGATCCGGCAGCGCCAGCGGCAGTAGGACCAGGACCGTCCCTACGACCGCCCACATCATAAGCAAGACGACGACTGCGTATTTGGCAAGCTGCTTGGCTTGCTCCAGGGTTAGTTTCCCAATACCACCTATCAGGGAAATGATGATGTACGGCAGCACCATCATTTGCAGCAAGCCGATATAAATGTCCCCGATGACCTTGATCCCCTTGGTCATCTCACCGAAGAAGACGCCAGCCATCACACCCAGCAGCAATGCGATCACCACCTGCTGGCCCATGCTTAGACCGCGTTTTTCAGTTTGTAATATGATCGGCTTTTCTGTGGGTTGGGCTTGAGTGGCGTCGGTCATTCGGCGTTGTTCCTGTTGGTTATTTCAGGTGCGAATCATGGGGTAATTAAACGGCGTTGAATCTTCGAAGCCCTCTTTACGGTAAGGACCCATCGTTTCGTATACCGATAATTGCCTGATGGATTCTCGGCTGTTTTTTCAATTGTTATTCTTCTCTGAGGAGTCGTGATTATGAATCCACCTGAATATCAGTCGTTGCTGATCAGGAAGATCCTTTATCCTGAATAGTCTGGCATATGGCGGTTCACAATAAAGTTTGTTACTGTTACTAACAGTGCTGACTCCCATAAAAATCAGTATGTTCCGGCAATGAACAGTATCCCCGAACAAGCCGTTCTAGAAGAACTTGGAACCATCTCCGGAAGCACACTGTTTTCCGGGTCGAAGCGTGCCCTGGCATTTCTGGAATATATTGTCAGGGAGACGCTCGCAGGCAACTCCGACAGGTTGAAGGGGTACACCATAGGCCTGGAGGTGTTCAACCGCCAAGACGACTTTGATGCGGAAAAGAGCTCGATCGTCCGGGTCGAGGCACAACGGTTGCGGCACCTGCTGGAGCGTTACTACCTGGGTGAAGGCAGGCGCAATCCTGTGCGGATCGATCTGCCCAAGGGCCGGTACGTGCCTATATTTTCGCCACAACACAACCTGTCTGATCCGGAGGTAAAGCAGGAGGCCTCCATTGCCGTCCTGCCGCTGAGAAACCTGAGCGGTGATTCGGAGCAACAATATATTGCCGACGGCTTGACCGAAGAATTGATCATCGCGCTGGGCAACCACCCCGAAATGGCCGTGATGTCCAGTCACGCAACCGCCGGATTCGAGGGAAAACATATCAGCCCGCAACAGGTGGGACAGGATCTGGGTGTCGGTTTTCTGGTTTATGGAAGCGTGCAGATCGACAAGCGCCATATCCGTATCAACCTCGAACTGGTCGACGCGGTGACTGGCAAACAGATCTGGTCAAAAGGATATAAACGGCCTTTCACACCAGACGAACTGTTCGATATCCAGGAAGAAGTATCGAAGAACCTGGTCGCATGCGTCGCAGACCGTTACATGGGGGCGATCCCCCGAACGCTCTCAAAGACGCTGTTACAGCGGTCCCCGACCAATCCGACCACCTATGAAGCAACGCTTTACCTGCATCACTACCACAAAAACCCTTCATTGAGCTCCTACCGCACAGCGCGCCAGGCGCTGGAGAAGGCCGCACTGGATGACCCGGAACAAGCCATGACCTGGGCCGCTCTGGGAGAACTCCGACTGGACGGGTATGCGCACTTTGATATGGAGCGGGACATTGAGGTAACCATCAACATGGCGCTGCAGTGTACTGCGAAGGCCCGTGACCTCGATCACCAGTGTGAATACTGCCACTTCGTGGAGGGTCAGGCCTACCTCATGGCTCGGAAACCTGAAAACGTGAGGGATGCGGCAGAGACAATACTCGGTTATCAACCACAGCCCTCCTCGGTAGCCCTGGCCGGCTGGCTGCTGGCCTTGGCGGGCGAATGGGAGCGCGGACTGGGAATGTTGCGGGATCAAATGGATATCCTGCGCTACTGCCCCAAGTGGATGCATCACCCCTTCTTCCTCGATCATATGCAACGCGGTGAGTATCAGGATGCGTTAAAGTCCGCACAGGCATTCAGCAACAAGGATTTCATCTGGGGCCCACTGGAACGGGCTGCCGTGCTGGGCATGCTGGGACGGGTTGCGGAAGGCAAGCGCGAGTTGGCGCAAGTCTATGCGCTGCGCCCGGACTTTGCAGAGCGACCCCGGCGTTACCTGGAGTGTTTTATCATGCAGGACGAACGGGTGAACACCATAGTCGCAGGACTGCAGAGGGTCGGGATGCCAACGGCTGAGTTGCGCCTGGTGAAGTAGCCGTGCTGCCGTAATCTGTTCGGCTACCAGACAGGCTCCCAAGTCACCCATAGGACCCCGAGGGAGGCAGACTGCCGGTTGGCCAATCCGGTCTCATGAAAAATGTAGGCTGGGGCTTGCCCCAGCTTTGATGCGCTGTATTCGCGAAACAAAGAGCTGGGGCAAGCCCCAGCCTACGTTTGCGGTGTTGGTTTTCGGTACA
>JAUXGQ010000084.1 GCA_030621975.1 Gammaproteobacteria bacterium
GCGCGTTCACGGTCTCGCCGAGGCGATGCAGGGCGAAATGCTGGAGTTTCCCGGCAACACCTTCGGTCTGGCCATGAACCTGGAACGTGACTCGGTCGGCGCCGTCGTGCTTGGCGACTACAAACACATCTCGGAAGGGGACACCGTCAAGTGTACCGGGCGCATCGTCGAGGTGCCCGTGGGTGAAGCCTTGCTGGGACGCGTGGTCGATTCCCTGGGCAAGCCCCTCGACGGCAAAGGCCCCATCGAGACGTCCCAGACCTCACCCATCGAGAAGGTGGCCCCCGGCGTGATTACACGCCAATCGGTAAGCACACCGCTACAGACCGGCCTCAAGTCCATCGATGCCATGGTACCCATCGGCCGTGGTCAGCGTGAGCTGATCATCGGCGACCGCCAGACCGGCAAGACGGCGGTGGCCATAGACGCTATCATCAACCAGGTTGGCACCGGCATTAAATGCATCTACGTTGCCATTGGCCAGAAGAATTCCTCCATTGCCGGGGTGGTACGCAAGCTCGAAGAGCACGGGGCCATGGAGCATACCATCGTGGTGGCAGCGGCGGCGGCGGAATCCGCGGCCATGCAGTACATTGCCCCTTACTCCGGCTGTTCCATGGGCGAATACTTCAGGGACAAGGGCGAGGACGCCCTGATCATCTACGACGACCTGACCAAACAGGCCTGGGCCTACCGTCAGATGTCCCTGCTGCTGCGCCGACCCCCCGGCCGTGAAGCCTATCCGGGCGATGTGTTTTATCTTCATTCGCGGCTGCTGGAGCGCGCGGCGCGGATCAACGAGGAATATGTCAAAGAGCTCACCGACGGCAAGGTCACCGGACGCACCGGATCGCTTACGGCGCTGCCTATCATCGAGACCCAGGCCGGCGACGTGTCCGCCTTCGTGCCCACCAACGTGATCTCCATCACCGATGGGCAGATCTTTCTGGAAAGCGATCTGTTCAATTCGGGTATCCGGCCTGCGATCAACGCGGGCCTCTCGGTCTCCCGGGTCGGCGGCGCCGCCCAGACCAAGGTGGTCAAGAAGCTGGGCGGCGGTGTGCGTCTGGCACTGGCCCAGTACCGAGAGCTGGCGGCATTCTCCCAGTTCGCATCCGATCTGGACGAGGCCACCCGCAAACAGTTGGAGCGCGGTCAGCGGGTGACCGAGCTGATGAAGCAGCCGCAGTACGCGCCCATGAGCATCGGAGCGATGGCCGTTTCCCTGTTCGCCGTCAACGAGGGCTATATCGACGACGTCGAGGTCGATAAGGTGGTCGATTTCGAGGCGGCCTTACAGGGCTACATGAAGAGCAGTCACGGGGATCTGCTGGAAAAGATCAATCAGACAGCGGATTACAACGATGAAATCGCAGCGGCCCTGCACGAGGCGCTCAAGGATTTCAAATCCAACCATACCTGGTAATAAACAGCGGACCCATTAACGAGCTCGCTCAGATCAGAGACTAGACATGGCAGGCGGAAAAGAAATACGCACCCAGATTGCCAGCATCAAGGGCACGCAGAAGATCACGCGGGCAATGGAAATGGTGGCGGCCAGCAAGATGCGCAGGGCCCAGGAGCGCATGCGGGCTTCTCGTCCCTATGCGGAGAAGATGGTCAACGTCATCGAGCATCTGGCGCACGCCCGCCCGGAGTACCGGCACCCCTTCATGGATACAGGCAGGGAGGAGAAACGGATCGGTTATGCGGTGGTGTCTTCCGACCGCGGCCTGTGCGGCGGTCTCAACAGCAACCTGTTTCGGTTGCTGGTGAGAGACATCAAGGCGAAACAGGATCAGGGCGTTGAAGTCGATTTCTGCACCATAGGCAGCAAGGCACTGGGTTTTTTCAAACGCTTCGGGGGAAATGTCATCGCCCAGGCTACCCAGTTGGGAGATGCAGCCCACATACAAAGCCTGATCGGCACCGTCAAGGTCATGCTGGATGCCTATGGTCAGGGTCGTATCGACCGCATCTACGTGGCGTACAATCGCTTCGTCAATACCATGACCCAGCAGCCGGTTATCGAGCAGCTCGTTCCCATACATGCCGAGCGCGAGAAGGACTTGGGGCATCATTGGGACTACATCTACGAGCCGGATTCCAGGGACGTGCTGGAAAACGTACTGGGCAGATACGTCGAATCCCTGATGTATCAGTCGGTGGTGGAGAACGGCGCCTGCGAACAGTCTGCCCGCATGGTGGCGATGAAGGCGGCATCCGACAACGCCGGCGACCTGGTCGATGAGTTGGAGTTGATCTACAACAAGGCGCGCCAGGCCGCCATTACCCAGGAGATCACGGAGATCGTGAGTGGCGCGGCCGCCGTTTGAGCCGAGAGCGCTCGGAAGTTGCAGCGGATTTTTGTTTTTTGGACGCAAGCTAAACTGCCCGCGGGTAGTGAGAGGAACCAGACATGAGTTCGGGTAAAGTGGTACAGATCATCAGCGCCGTGGTGGACGTTCAGTTTGCCAAAGGCGACATGCCCAAGATTTACGATGCCCTCAAGATCGAGTCCCGCGGTCTGACGCTGGAAGTCGAGCAGCAACTGGGTGACGGGGTCGTGCGCACTATCGCCATGGGTTCGACGGACGGCCTGGTGCGTGGCACTGAGGCGTCGAACACCGGCGCCCCCATATCGGTACCGGTAGGGAAAAAGACCCTCGGCCGCATCATGGATGTGCTGGGCGATCCGGTGGATGGGAAGGGTGACGTGGGGGCGGAGGAATTATGGCCCATCCACCGCCCACCGCCGAGCTATGAAGACCAGGCGTCATCCACCGAGATCCTCGAGACCGGTATCAAGGTCATCGACCTCGTCTGTCCCTTTGCCAAAGGCGGCAAGGTGGGGCTGTTCGGCGGCGCCGGCGTGGGTAAGACCGTGGCCCTCATGGAGTTGATCCGCAACATCGCCGTCGAGCACTCGGGTTATTCGGTGTTCGCCGGCGTGGGTGAGCGTACCCGTGAGGGTAACGACTTCTACCACGAGATGACCGAATCCGGCGTTCTGGACACGGTGGCTTTGGTCTACGGCCAGATGAACGAGCCGCCCGGAAACCGTCTGCGGGTCGGTCTGACCGGCTTGACCATGGCGGAGTATTTCCGTGAAGACGGGTCCGACGTTCTGCTGTTCATCGACAATATCTATCGCTATACCCTGGCCGGCACCGAGGTGTCCGCCCTGCTGGGCCGCATGCCGTCCGCGGTAGGCTATCAGCCGACCCTGGCCGAGGAGATGGGCGTGCTGCAGGAACGCATCACTTCCACCAAGACCGGCTCCGTTACCTCCATTCAGGCCGTGTACGTACCGGCCGACGACCTGACCGACCCGTCTCCGGCGACCACCTTTGCTCACCTTGACGCTACCCTGGTGCTGTCCCGTCAGATCGCGGAACTGGGTATCTATCCGGCGGTGGACCCCCTGGATTCCACCAGCCGCCAGCTGGACCCCCTGATTATCGGTCAGGAACACTACGACGTGGCGCGTGCGGTCCAGGGGACCCTGCAGCGCTATAAGGAACTGAAGGATATTATCGCAATTCTGGGTATGGACGAGCTGTCCGAGGACGATAAGCTGACGGTGGCCCGGGCCCGTAAACTGCAGCGTTTCCTGTCCCAGCCGTTTTTCGTTGCGGAGGTGTTTACCGGCTCCGCGGGTAAATATGTGCCCCTGAAAGACTCCCTTGTCGGCTTCAAGGCGATCATGGAGGGCGAGTACGATCATCTTCCGGAACAGGCGTTTTACATGGTGGGCAGCATAGATGAAGCAGCCGAAAAGGCCGAGAAGGTTTGAGGTAGTCTAAGATGGCCATGACCATACACGTGGATATCGTCAGTGCCGAGGGAGAGATCCATTCAGGGTTGGCGGAAATGGTGTTCGCGCCGGCGGAGATGGGGGAGCTCGGTATAGCCCCTCGACATACACCCCTGATCACCCGGCTGAAGCCCGGCGAGGTACGGGTGCAGACCAAGCCGGGCGAGGAACTGCATTTCTATGTCTCCGGGGGTATCCTCGAAGTTCAGCCCCATATGATAACGGTGTTGGCGGACACTGCCATTCGCGCCCAGGACATAGACGAGGCGGCGGCCGTGCAGGCGAAACAGGCGGCCGAAGAGGTGCTGGCAGGCAGGAGGGCGGAATTCGAATATGCCAGGGCGCAGGGGGAATTGGCCGAGGCGGTTGCCCAATTGCGGGCCCTTGAAAAGATACGAAAAGGGAAAATCAGCTGAAGAAAACGGCCCAATCGGGCCGTTTTCTGGTTTGAGGGCTTGCAATAGTGGAATTTTCTATTTTTCACCACAGAGGCACAGAGAGCACGGAGATTTCGATAGACACAAGTCGACGCCTGAATTAAGGGTATCGCCTTGATCTCCAGGTGAAAGATCACAATATTTATAGTATCCACTATCACAGCCCGGAATCGTCATGTCCGCAGAAAAAATCGCACCCGGTAAGTTCGTTACCCTCACCTACAGCATCACCGACGGACAAGGCACCGTTGTAGAACAGAACGATCTCCCCGTCAGTTACATCCACGGCGGCGCTACCGAGCTCATCGGCGGCATGGACAAGGCGGTCGCCGGCAAAGCGGCGGGCGACAAGGTGAAAATGACCGTTGGCCCCGAGGATGCATTCGGGCCCCATGATCCGGATCTTACCTTCACGGACGATATCGAGAACGTCCCCGAACCTTTTCGTCGCGTCGGCGCCGAGGTGAAGATGCAGAACGAAGCCGGTGACATGAAGACCTTTATCGTCAGCCGCATAGAAGACCGCAAGCTGACCGTGGACGGCAATCACCCGCTGGCGGGAAAGACCCTCAATGTAACGGTACAGATCAAGTCGGTAAGGGATGCCACCAAAGAAGATGCGATGCAGATCGCAACGGGAAACCAGGGCAGCCCCACCCTGAACTGAGTCCTCCCGGCAGACTAGCCTGGATTTCTCACCAACCTTCTGCTGCAAATGTAGGCTGGGGCTTGCCCCAGCTCTTTGTTTCGCGATCAAATAAGCAGCAAAGCTGGGGCAAGCCCCAGCCTACATTTGCTGAAAAATCGTTCAAGATGCAAAGCGAGATTGGGCCAAGAACCGAACAGGACAGACCAACTGTACGCCGCAATCCGGGGCCACCGCTTTTAGCCGGTGGAGTTTTCACATTTTATCCGCATCTATCGGGGTGCATCCGTGGTTACTATTCTCAAAAAATCACAGCCTACCCAAAGGGTGTTTGCCGGGACCCGGCTGAGGAAAATATATTACTTTCAATTAATCAAAGGGATAGAGTTATACTCTACCCCTAACTTCCCCTAATCTCGGCGCACGAAGCCTTTTTGTAAGCAGTGCGGGCGACCGAAGTAGCCGGGGACGCCGGATTTTTTTGGATTTGGCCGCTCGCTTTGCGGGCTACCCATCAAGATTTCTTCGATCTGTCCGAATTAATAGTATCTGAAGTATTCGACCGGAGGCCAAAACTGCTTCTATGAAACTTGGAATCGTAATTCTGGCAGCGGGGCAGGGTACCCGGATGCGCTCCCGATTGCCCAAGGTGCTGCATACCCTCGCCGGCAAACCCCTGTTGGGCCACGTGGCGGATGCGGCGGCGAAACTGGACCCCGAACAGACGGTGGTGGTGTTCGGCCATGGCGGTGCCCGGGTTCCGGAGGCCTTGCCCGATCCGCGACTGCGGTGGGTGGAACAGGCGCAGCAATTGGGTACCGGGCATGCTGTAATGCAGGCGCTGCCCATGGCAGCGAAGAGCGACAAGGTATTGATTCTGTATGGCGACGTGCCGCTGATCTCCGAAGCTACCCTGAAAGCCCTGGTCGCCGCCACCGGCGAAACATCCCTTGCCTTGTTGACGGTCTGCCTGCAAGACCCCTCCGGATACGGGCACATCCTGCGAGACGCGCAGGGCAGAATAGAACGTATCGTAGAGCACAAGGACGCGACCGAGGAACAGCGCAGCATCACAGAGATCAATACCGGCATCCTGGTGGCGGATCGGTCGAGTCTGGAGCGCTGGCTGGGAAAGATCGGCACCGACAACACCCAGGGCGAGTACTACCTTACGGACATTATCGCGCTGGCGGTCGCCGAGGGTGTCGATGTCCGGAGTGTGAGTACGACCGATACGGCTGAGGTAATGGGGGTCAACGATCCCGTACAGCTGGCCCTCCTTGAACGGGTCTATCAGCGGGCCCAGGCGGAAGCCGTCATGCGTCGGGGGGTGACCCTGTATGACCCGGCGCGGTTTGATCTCAGAGGCCGATTGGAGGCGGGACAGGATGTGGTAATCGATATCAATGTCCTGCTGGAAGGGGATGTCTCCCTCGGATCCGACGTCTATATCGGGGCCAACGCCGTGATTCGCAACGCCCGCATTGGCGCCGGCGTGCAGATCCTGGAGAATTCCGTGATCGAGGACGCGGTTATCGGTGACCACTGTCGAATCGGGCCTTTCGCACGGATCCGGCCGCAAACCCGGTTGTCCAATCGGGTCCATGTGGGAAACTTCGTGGAGATAAAGAAGACCGAGGTTGCCACGGGCAGCAAGATCAACCACCTGAGCTACGTGGGGGATGCAAGCGTTGGCTCCGGGGTCAACATCGGGGCGGGGACCATAACCTGTAATTACGACGGCGCCAACAAATACCGGACCATCATCGGCGACAATGCCTTTATCGGATCC
>JAUXGQ010000425.1 GCA_030621975.1 Gammaproteobacteria bacterium
AAGATATGGGCTAAGCAGAGCCGAGACAGGGTTCCACCACGAACAACCGCCGCCGTTTTCAGGCGGCGTTCGTAGAATCCGCTCTCGCTGCGTATTCTTCGGTTACTGCTCTTACCCCGGCCGCCAGTGGTTCGTAGGCAAGTTCGGTGGCGATCTGCTGTACGATGTCGGCACCAATGGTTTTCAATTGTTCCAGAAAGCCGAACAATAACAGTCGATCGCACAGCACGTTGATTCGCCGCGGGATACCCCCGGTATATCGGTAAATCTCCGTGCAGGCGGCCTTTTTGAACAGGGTATGTCCGTCCCACCCCGCCTGCTGCAGCCGATGCTCGATGTATTCCGGCACCTCTCCCGGTGCCAGGGGATCGATGTGATAACAGGCGATCACCCTTTGCCGCAGTTGTTCCATGCTTTCATGGGCCAGAACATTGCGGAACTGCTGCTGTCCGATCAGAAAGCTCTGCAGCAGGGGTTTGCCGTCCATTTCAAAGTTGGACAGCATGCGTAGCTCTTCGATGGAGCGCAGCGGCAGGTTCTGGACCTCGTCCACGACCAGGAGTACCCTTTTCCCGGTTTCGGCATGCTGCCTGAGAATGCGTTCAATCCGCTCGAGCAGCCCCGCTTTACTGATCTTCTCCCCGCAGTGGAGCCCGAGGGCGTTGGCTACCATGCGCAAGACGGCGGTTGGTCCCACCCTGGTTGAAACCAGTTGCACGGCAAGCATCTTGTCGGCGTCCAACTGGGACAAAAGGGCCCTCACCAGGGTCGTCTTGCCCGCGCCGATTTCTCCGGTTACGACGATAAATCCCTCTTCCTGATTCAGACCGTAGCAAAGATGGGCCAACGCGGAGTTGTGGCCCCGGCTGTGGAAGAAGAACCGAGGATCCGGCGTCAGCTGAAAGGGCCGCGCCTTGAGCTTGTAGTAGTCTTTGTACATGGAAAAGTTCCTCTAGGCGGAGGGCCAGTATCTACCGCCTGGTGATTGTGCACGTCATAACAGAAAGCATCGGCAGCGTAGTTCACGCCCTTTAACCCGTATCCTTACCCATATATTCGGAAAACGAGATTTCTCGCGCAGAGACGCAGAGGCGCAGGGGAAGGCGCTTCCCAACGCGCCTTTCTCACCGGTAAACCGCAGAGGTCGCAGAGGGCACAGTGAGAACAATGGATGACTTTAAACGGTTCTGTAAGTATCTCGTAACGCGTGTAAACACTCCTGTTTCGGCTTTGCACGAGAAACCTCTCCAATACAATAAACCATGCCTATCCGGATACCTCCCAAAGCACCTATATGTGGTGTTGCTGGATCGGTAAATCCAAGGGCTCAATACCACGAGTAGCTACCTTGAGCGTTAACCGGATAGACATGCAATAAACTTTGTGCCCTCTGTGGTGAAATATCTGGGCTAGCCCGCCGGTGGCCGTGCGTTTGACCCAGGGTGGCGACAACGATAGGGTTAACGACTGCCCAGCCATGAACCCTAATAACCAACGGTCTGCCAGGCAGGACCGGGGAGCCATGTTCAAACTTATTCGCTTCGTCGCGTTGCATCCTTTGGCGGTCGCGCTCATCTCTGTCCTGCTGGGGGTGGTCGTGGCGATCGCCGCCGTGTGGGGGTTCGGCCGCGATATCGAGACCGGCAAGATCGCGGAGTTGCGCAAGCAGCTGGACTTTTACTCCCTCACCCTGCATGCGGAAACGGTCAAAGGCAATATCATGGGGGCGGTGGAACTGCTGGGGGTCGCGCCCGACGTCATCAAGAGACAGGCCGCAGGGGAACTGCCACCCGATGCGGAGGTCGTGGTCGAACCCCTGAAGGTCATCGTTTCCGCCTACGGGGCGGGAAACGCCTTTGTGATGGATCGCGACGGCACCATCGTTGCGTACTACACGTCCAAGGGCAAATCCGGCACCGGGAAGAGGCTTTCCTACCGTCCCTATTACCGGCAGGCCATCCGGGGCATCCGGAATGTCTATGCCGCGGTCGGCGTGAATTCGGGCAAAAGGGGCCTGTATTACGCCGCGCCGGTCTATCAACAGACCTCTATGGACACACCCACCATCGGCGTGGTCGTCATCAAAATGGGATTGACAAGGGTCGACCGGTTGCTAAGCCGGTGGCCGGGTCCGGCGGCGCTGCTTTCGCCACAGGGGGTGGTTTTTTCAACCAACCGACCCGCATGGCAGTTCGGTATGGCGGGCACCGTTACCCCGGAACGGCTCGCCGGCGTAAAAAGCGTCAAACAGTTCGGCAACACCTTTGAGAAGACGCAACCCCTGGCGCTCCCGTTCGATTCCAAAGCGGAGGAAGCCCTGCTCGAGGGTCGGCGCTACGTAGTCGCCAGGGCACCGGTAAAATGGAACGATCCGCTGGGAGACTGGACGCTGGTGCTGCTGGACGACACCTCGGACTGGTTCCCGCTGGCGAGCAGGATCACGGTGGCGCTGATTACCGTATCGGTGCTCTGGCTGCTCGCCGCCGCCGTTTATTTCAAGGTCCAGGCCGGCTATCAGCGCCGCTTGTCCGAGGAACGGCTGAGAAAGCTTGGTGCCGCCGTGGAACATGCGCCGGCCACCATCGTCGTCACGGATGCCCGGGGCGTCATCGAGTACGTGAATCCGAGATTTTCTCAGACCTCGGGGTACAGCGCCGGTTATGCGATAGGTCGCAAACTGGACTTCACCCATGCCCGGGAACTGCCGCAGGAGACCTCGCAAGCCGTGTGGGCGGCCATCGCGGCCGGCAGAGACTGGCATGGCGAACTGGTCATCCGACGTGAGGATGGCGAGACCTGTTGGGAAGTGGCGTCCATCTCGCCCATCCTGTCCGGGCGCGGGAAGGCGAGCCACTATGTCCTGATCAAGGAGGACATCACCGGGCGCAAGAAAATGGAGCGGGAGCTGGCGCAGGCGAAGGAGACCGCCGAGGCCGCGACCCTGGCCAAGGGCGAGTTTCTCGCCAACATGAGTCATGAAATCCGCACACCCATGAATGCGATCATGGGTTTCACCCACCTGGCCATGGGCACCGACCTGTCGGCCCGACAGCGCGACTACATGGAAAAGATCGGCGCCTCCGCGCGATCCCTGTTGGGAATCATCAATGATATCCTGGACTTCTCCAAGATCGAGGCAGGCAAGCTCGCAATGGAGGCGATCCCGTTCGATCTTAACGGGGTACTGAACAACGTAACGGCGGTGGTGGGCATCCGGGCCGCCGAGAAGTCCCTGGAACTGCTGCTGGCGGTGGATC
>JAUXGQ010000134.1 GCA_030621975.1 Gammaproteobacteria bacterium
ACCGACGATGACTTTTGACGGTGTAGTCATGGCCGGGGCGGCGCAGCGCGTGGCTGAGCAGTGCCACCTGCCTATGGTTTAAGTCCGCGGAAAGGCCGGGGGCATGACGCAGAAGACCCTCAGCGTTTAGTTGTTCGGAGACTACGCCATCACGGATAACGCACAGTGTTGTACCACGTACGTCTATCGCGCAACGCGTATTTTGCACAAATGGCTCAGAGGCTATTTATGGTGCGGATAGCGCGCGGGAAAGGGGAGGGTTATGGATGACGAATGGTGAATGGCCTGTCTATGTGTCCTACTCGTGGCAGACCGAGGCGCAGAAGCCCATGGTGGAAAAGCTGCAGCAAGATGCGAGAGAGTTTCCGCGAATAAGACTCGTTCGCGATACCGAGGAGTGTCAGCCTGGCGCTTCTATAGCGGCGTTTCTCAAGGAGGTCGGAAAGGCGCCACGGCTTATCCTGGTGCTTTCTGAGCCCTATTTTCAATCCAAATATACGCTCAAAGAGTTTGCCATCGCCCTCGATCATGGCGGTTTGAACACGCGCGTGAAAGTAGTGCTGGTCGGCGACTTTCGATTGGATCGCTATCTTGATGACCACAGAGCGGAGCTTCAGCAGCGCCTTGTTGATCACGGCATCCACCTGCCACTCGAAAACTACGCCCCCCAACTCCACGAATTGACTGATTCACTGGTCAGTATCTCGGGGGCGGACAAAGAGACCGAATTCGGCCCTGTACTGCAGGGCATTCTTGATAGCTATCAGCAGTTTCCCAATCCGGAAGTGGGCGACGAGGAGAGGTTGGTTGCGCTAAGAAATGCCGAATTGCCCTATTTTCAGGAGCAGGTCGCCGCATTCTTTGGGCGGAGCAGTTCGCTCAAGCCATTGCAGGAGAATTTGCGTCGACGTGCAGCCGCCCCCGGCATTGAGATGGTCGCTTCGGCCCCGGCATTGGTCTGTAACATCGGAATAGGTGACACCCAGCAGAAGGTTCTGCAGAAGGTACTGATCCCCGCGATCGACAGTACACTTCAGGCAGCCAGACAGGAAGCAAAGATAACGACAGCGCTGCTCGATGGCCTGTTGGAGATCGTGGGATGGTCGGCTGCGACACTGGTCAACGATATGTGGATCCAGGCCCATGGTGTCTCACTCTGTGATTTGGGCAGTCCAGGTGTGATCGACATCGCTTTGGGACGAGCCCATCTTATCGAACTGGTAGTGGCCCGCGCCAACAGACGTCCCGCGAAGATCGTCAAGCAAGGTCAACGCATTATCGCCAGCGGATCCGGGGTGGTGCTGGATGGTCCCGAATCCGCGCAGGAGACCTTGACGTTCATTTTCCGCAAGCTATGTGAGCGGTTCATGCCGGACGAGGAGATCGAAGCAGGTCTGTCCGAGGTGCAACCAGGGTATTGGGAAGAACTGGATGCCAGGATCAGCATTCGCAGGGAGACAGAGAATATCTTCATTGCTTTCCGTATGCCCGATGGATGGGGAGGCAATCTCCGTGCCGCGCTCAGCCGGCATCTGCGATGTCTGCCGCAGATCTGGGTAACACCACCGGATGCAACGGGCCCGGTCCTGTTGTTATCCGAAGCTCGTGTCTGGGCTCTTTTGGGCGAACTCGTCGCCAAGATAGAGGGTTATAGAGGCTATGTCGGAAAAGATTGAACTGGCCAGATTCAAGCCTGGCAAGAAACAGGAGATTCCGGCGCTCGGCAGTTGTGCCGAAACCATCCATCGCTTCGAGGAGCGTGATGTGTGGGCCATCCTGGCGGCGCTCTATGCCAACCGGCCGCTGCTGTTGCGCGGTGAGCCAGGCACCGGCAAGACCCAGTTGGCTCAGGCGGCCGCGCATCTGCTGGGGCGAAATCTGGTCACCACCGTCATTCAGTCTCGCTCGGAGTGGCAGGATCTGCTATGGCAGGTGGACCCGATCGAACGGCTGGCCGCCGCCCAGGTTGCGGGCAAGACCACGAACCCGGAAGCCGGACAGCTGAGCCCCGCCAATTTTCTGACTCCCGGGCCACTCTGGTATGCCATCAACTGGGCGTCTGCCGAAGACCGCCGTTGTCCCTATCCGGGCTGGGTGCCCCCGCCACCCCCGGAAGACTGGAACCCCTCCCAGGGTGTCGTGATGTTGATCGACGAGATCGACAAGGCGGAGCCGGAGCTTGCCAACGCCTTGCTCGAAGTATTCGGTCAAGGCGCATTTCGGGTGTCCTGTCTGGCCGATGAGATTCGTGCGGACAGCGCCGCTCCGCCACCGCTGGTCATCATCACTACCAACGAAGAGCGGGAGCTACCCGCCGCCTTCTTGCGTCGCTGTCTGGTCCTGCAACTCGGGTTGCCGGAAGAGGATGAGGCATTGATTACCCATCTCAGCGAACTGGGAGGGTTGCATTTTCCGCTGCTCGAAGCGGCACTCCTGAAAGAGGCGGCGAAACAGCTGGTCCGTGATCGGCGTATCGCCGTGGAGACGGGTCAACCCAAGCCGGGGCAGGCCGAGTATCTGGACCTGTTACGGGTGCTGAACCAGTTGAGAGCGAAAGGGGACGATCCCGAACACTGGCTGACGCGCATCTCGCCCTATACCTTCCAAAAAGGCTCAGATCTGAAACAGACCCAGGCGGATGAAGGGGACCATGCATCCGGGTAATTCTGGACGCGCATTGCTGTTGGAACTCCTGGCCGGCAGAGAGCTACCGGAAGCCGAGCTTCTGGCATTGATGGGGGTCTATAACTGGCAGCGACAAAGCAGTGCCGAACCAGAGGCGCATGACCAGACACCTGCCCCCGAAAAACATCTTTCGGCCCCCACGGCCGATACCAGCAGTTCCACGCCGCCCAGAAAAGGTATGCTCTTTTGGGCGATCAGCGAGCGTCATCTATACCCCGTCGACTCAGCAGAGCCGGTTGGGGCTTTTATTTTGCGGTTATCGGGTACACCCGCATCGCTTGCGGCCGAGCCGTCGGCGATTGCGGCGATTTGCCGAGCGTCTGGCGTATTGGCAGTCCGCCTATGTCCGTGGTGAATTGAGTGGGCAGGCTCTGCAGCAAAATACCGATGCCCTGCTGGCCATGCTGGAGCCCGGGCAGAGCTGGCATTGGCGCAGCCGGCATTTCAGTCGACAGTCGATGCCGGTGGTCTAGGTGTTGTACATCCGCGGACTCTGCTATCGTTCATCGTCGCCATGCCGCGAGGAAGAGATGGCAGGCCGCTATGCAGCTATACTTATCGAAGGGCGCAGTGCCTTAGCGTGGCTCGAACCGCGTGAGGCGCGGCGGCAGCTGGAACAACAACGGCAGGAGGCTGCGCGCCGCCAACCGCAACAACGACCAGCCCGGCAATCGCAACCACAATCTGGGCTTCCGCCTCGCCGCAGCTCGCCGTGGACAGGTCCACGGGGACCAGCATTGCGTCCTGTCCCGTTTACGCTGTCCGGCCTTGGCCGGGCGGCCGTAGCGGGCAAAGCCAAGAGGGCCGGTACGTGAGTAGCACAACGTCGAAAGCGTACCGGCGCCTCGCCCAAAGCCTGGCAAAGCTCTTTTCTCGCGGTCCAGAAGAGATGAAGGAGCGCCGATTGGTGGCCTTGCCCGAGCCCGGCAGCCCCTGGCCGATGCATCCACCACCCCCGTTTCCCATGCCCTGGGCCAGCCATTGGGGGCAGGACCCGTTCGGGCTCTGGTGCGGGTTTTCACTCGGTGATCTGTTACAGCGGATGCGCTGGATTCCATCCGGTAAATTCTGGATGGGGTCCCCGGACGAGGAGCCGGAAAGATTTGATAATGAAACTCGCCATCGGGCCATCCTGAGCCAGGGTTACTGGCTGGCGGAGACCACCTGCACGCAGGCCTTTTGGCGGGAGGTGATGGGAAAGGACCCCAGCCAGTTCAAAGGAGACGACCTGCCGGTGGAACAAGTCAGCTGGGAGGAGGTGCAGAGCTTCTGCACAAGACTCAATGAACGTCTGCCCGGCCTGCAGGCGCGCCTGCCCAGTGAAGCGGAGTGGGAATACGCCTGCCGAGCGGGAACCGAGACCCCCTTCTGGTGGGGGGATGAACTGAGCACGGATCTCGCGAACTATGACGGTAACTATCCCTATAACGAGGGGCCGAAGGGCGAGTATCGAGCGAAGACGGTTCCCGTGAAGGATTTCGAACCCAACCCCTGGGGTCTGTACCAGATGCATGGCAATGTATGGGAGTGGTGCGAGGACTGGTACGGCGACTATCCTGCAGATGAGGCTGTCGATCCGACCGGCCCGGGGCGTGGCTCGTACCGCGTGAGGCGCGGCGGCAGCTGGAGCGCCGACGGCTGGAGGCTGCGCGCCGCCTACCGCGACTACGTCCAGCCCGGCTTTCGCATCCACAATCTGGGCTTCCGCCTCGCCGGGCGGGGTTGAGTGCAAAGCGGGCTGTTGCCCCGACTACGCGGCGGTATCATCGGTAACGCGCGATGGATCGATCCCATCTTCAAGCCCGGGGAGCGGCGAGGCAACGCGTCTCCCTCGCTATGGAGGTGGCGGAATTCACAAGATTTTTCGTGTCCGTTCACAGCCTCTGGAATGTTAACCGCGGAAAACACGGAAAAACTCGTAGGGTGGGAAAGCGAAAGCGCATCCCGCCTGTCGAGGCTACTCCCCAACGGCAAATCTTGACCGGTCATGGCAACGACCTGCGTACTGTACTCACCGATGCAGGTCGGCGTAGACCGTTTACTATCGATGCTATCGTCGTCCTGCGCGATCATCTGCGTTGCATTCGGATACTACCACCGGACGATACTGAACTTCTCAACCCACTGGCACTGGCACGATAGGGCGCATTCCCCTTTTTCGGGTCATCGAACCGCCCTGAAAGGGCCGCACATACCAGCCCAGGGCAACGTCTTGGGTTGGGGAACAGCCCACCAAGTCAGCCCTGAAAGGGCACCACATGAGGTGGTCGGAATCAATGGGGTCGATTGATGCCCCTTGATGCCATTGATCACACCCATAACCCACCGAGCAAAAACTCTATTGCATCGAAAGGGGGCTGGCGCACCGGGTCGTCGTCCTTGAGGCTGGCAATCAAGCTCCAGAGGCCGTCTATTAGCTGGTAGATCTCGAGGGTCTTCAGGTTGGGATCTACCAGCCAGAGGTGCAGGATGCCCGCCCGGGCATAGAGGGGCATCTTGATGACCCGATCGGTACGGGCGGTGGTGGGGGAGAGTATCTCACAACTCCAGTCCGGGGCCAGTTCGAACCAAGCGGTTTCGGGCAGTTCGGGCAGGCGTTCGCGGTGCCACCCCGCCAGGTCTGGGACCAGGATGTCGCCGCCAAGATGCAGTTCAGGTTCATCCAGAATCCACCAGCCGCCGGGGCCGTCGCTGCCACGTTGAAATGGATTCCAGAGGGTGCCGCCCAGAGCTGAATAGGCAGCAGCGTGTTTGGGCGCTGGGCGAGGGTGGGTGTACAGCTGTCCGGCGATGATCTCACCGACCATGTTTTCAGGCAGGGTGAACAGGTCCTGGTAGCTGGCGGTTTTCGACGCTGCTTCTAACATGGCGCATTCCAAAACGATAAGTCTGTTGGTTAATTTTAGCAGATAGAACATCGATGGGGTCATAACATCGATGTGAAATCAAAAATCAATCAGACTCGATTGGTCTAAGGCAGGAGCTATATAACGGATCAGCAACCCCTCGAGATTTGGCGCTCTAGCCGGTTGACACCCCACCGAGGATGATTAAACTTAGCTAATCAAGGTTGACTAACTATACACATCCAGAAAAAGGTTTCGGGATTTAAAAAATACATCATATTGATTTATATGGATTTCCCTCGCTACGACCGCCATGGATGGCGGAAGTGCCGGTTTTGCAGGAGCAACAAACCGGTCGGTTCCTATTCTCGGACA
>JAUXGQ010000516.1 GCA_030621975.1 Gammaproteobacteria bacterium
ACAGAACGACATGGCTACGATCCGACTTTAATCCTGTCGATTAAAAGGCGTTAACCGTTTGCGGATCTGATCAAACGGGACAAACTACGCCGGTGCCTCCGAGGCCGCAGTATCCCCCCGGGTTCTTGGCCAGGTACTGCTGGTGGTAGTCCTCCGCGTAATAGAACTCGGGGGCTGCCAGTATCTCGGTGGTGATGGCGCCTTTGCCCTGCTTGGAGAGCGCCTGCTGGTAAGCGACCCTGGACGCCTGGGCCGCCGCCATCTGCTCTTCACCGAAGGCATAGATTCCGGACCGATACTGGGTGCCGGCGTCGTTGCCCTGGCGCATGCCCTGGGTCGGGTTGTGCCCTTCCCAGAAGACCTTCAGCAGCGCTTCGTAGCCGAGCAGGGCGGGGTCGAAGACCGCCAGAACCACCTCGTTGTGCCCCGTCATGCCGGAGCAGACCTCCTCGTAGGTCGGGTTGGGCGTGAGACCGCCGGCATATCCCACGGCGGTGGTATAGACCCCCCGGGTTTTCCAGAAGCCGCGCTCCGCCCCCCAGAAACACCCCTTGCCGAACAGGGCCCGTTGCAGGCTCCGGGGAAAGGGTGGAACCAGGGTATGGCCGTTCACGAAATGGGCCGCCCTGACGGGCATGGCCTCGGGGCGCCCGGGTAGGGCCTCATCAGGCGTGGGCAGGGCGGTCTTTTTTGATGTAAAAAACATGCATCAGATCCTGTCCAGGGTCTCCATGACATTCATCGGGGTCAGCCACTGGGGCAGCACCAGGGGCTCGGCATTCGGTTGCGGCGGATACAAGACGTACAATGGTACGCCACTGCGGCCGAAGGATTCCAGGACCCGCGTGATGTTCGGGCGGCGATTGGTCCAGTCTCCCTTCAGCGAAACCACCCCCTTGTCTTTGAACGACTGGCGCACCACGTCCAGGCTCAGGGCCACCCGCTCGTTGGCGATGCAACTGATGCACCAGTCTGCGGTGATGTTGACGAAGACGGGGCGCCCCTGGGCGCGCAAATCGGTCAGGCGCTCGCTGCTGTAGGGTTCCCAGAAGCTGTCCTCGACCGTTTTAGCCATTCTATCGTTCTGATCGGTAACCGAAAGCTCTGGAAGCAGCAGGACTACCAGGGCGCCCAGCTTGGCGGTGATCGCCAGGGAGACGGTGAACGGCCGCCAGCGGCCCTGTGGGGGTGGTTTAATCTGCAGGAGCCATATGGCGAAGAACAACAGCAGCATACCGATCAGCACCAGCGCCATACCGGTGGCGTCGGTCTGTCGGCCCAGGACCCAGAGCAGCCAGATCGCCGTGAGGTACAGGGGGAAGGCCATGACCTGCTTGAAGGTGTGCATCCAGGGGCCGGGCCTCGGCAGGAAATCTGCGAAGCGCGGTACGAAGGCGATCAGCAGAAAGGGCAGCGCCATGCCGAAGGCGAGGGACATGAATATCGATAGAGAACTGAGAGGCGGCTGAGTGATCGCGAAGGCAATGGCGCTGCCCATGAAGGGAGCGGTGCAGGGGCTGGCGACCACCGCCGCCAGGGCCCCGGTAAAGAACGAGCCCACATAACCCCCCCGCTGTACCAGGGATTCCCCCACGCCCATGAAGCGGGTGCCAAGCTCCAGCAGGCCGGAGAAGTTCAAACCCAGGAGGAAAAGCACGTAGGCCAGCAAAGCGACGAACCAGGGGGTCTGCAACTGAAAACCCCAGCCGACGCTGGTCCCGCCGGCTTTAAGGAGATACAGCACCCCCGCGACAGCGCAGAAAAAGCTCATCACCCCCAGGGCGTAGGCGATGCCGTGAATCTGGTGGGCGCGCCTGGAGAGGTTACCGGCCTCCATGAGGCTGATGGCCTTCAGAGACAGCACCGGAAATACGCAGGGCATCAGGTTGAGCAGCAGTCCCCCGACAATTGCCAGGGTCATCATGTATACAAGGTTGGTATCGGGGGTAATCGATACCGCCGCTGCCTGCTCCGGTGAAATGGGTTCCGTCCCGACCGTGGGGGAGAATGCCACAGCGTACGCCATCTCCCGATCCGCGGCCTGCACGACCAGGACGCCGCTGACGGCATCCGGTTTCACGTCCAGATATTCGCTGGTCGCGTGTTTCAGATGCACTGTGGCGGGTGTCCACTGTTTGTCCCGGGGTGCTCTGTCCGATATCAGATCACGTTCGTAGGGAAAGAATCGTACGTCGGTTGCGTCGGCGAACAGGGGCTCCGGGCTCTGCGCCTCGAGCTGGAGTTCCCCATTCTCTATCGCGAAGGCCGACCGCCAACCGTCGGTGTTGGCTGGAAGGCGACTGCGCGCTGCCGCGAAGGTTGCGGCCGAGCGAGGATCCGGCCCCGGGGGAGAAGCCGTATAGGGCAGTGTCAGAGACAATTCGGCGCTGCCCGGGATGCATATTTCCTCGCAGGCCAGCCAGGAGACCGACGCACCCAGGGAAAAGACGTCGCCGGGCCCGGGTTGCTTCGCGGCCGGCTCGATCTTCGCCAGCAGCACGACCTCGCCGTCGTAGCCGTAGCTGACGATGTCCTGAAATTCGAACGGCTGCGGATAGGGCCACTGGATCTCTCCGGCGCTCGCGCCTTCGGGGAGGCGCCAGTTCACCCTGGTAGGCAATCCGGAAGCGCCCGGATTGCGCCA
>JAUXGQ010000183.1 GCA_030621975.1 Gammaproteobacteria bacterium
CAGTTTACCTATTTCCAGCAGGTGGGCGGATTGGACTGCAGACCCGTCAGCGGCGAGATCACCTACGGACTGGAACGCATCGCGATGTATCTGCAGGGCGTGGAAAGCGTGTTCGACCTGGTATGGACCCGCGGGCCTCAGGGTATAGTGACCTACGGCGACGTCTTCCATCAGAACGAAGTGGAGCAATCCACCTACAACTTCGAGCATGCGGACGTCGATTCGCTGTTCGCCTGGTTCGATACCTGCGAACGGGAAAGCGTGAGACTGATCGAGGCCAATCTCTCACTGCCGGCTTATGAACAGATGCTGAAGGCATCCCACACGTTCAACCTCCTGGACGCGCGACGCGCGATCTCGGTCACGGAGCGCCAGCGCTATATCCTGCGGGTCAGGAGTTTGGCCCGCGCCGTGGCCCAGGCCTATTATGATCGGCGCGAGGCCCTCGGTTTTCCCATGCTGAACCAGACAGAGGACGCCGACCATGACTGACAAGCAGGACCTGTTGGTAGAGATCGGGACCGAGGAACTCCCCCCCAAGTCGCTGGCGCAGCTCTCCCAGGCCTTCCTGGCCGGGGTCCGTTCCCAACTGGAATCCAACAAGCTCAATTTTGCGGAGATTAAACCCTACGCCAGCCCCCGCCGTCTGGCCCTGCTGGTCACCGGTCTGGATGTTGCACAGGCTTCCGAGGAGATGACACGCAGGGGACCGGCCGTCACGGCCGCGTACGACGCCGCGGGTAGCCCTACCAAGGCGGCGCAGGGCTTTGCCCGCTCCTGCGGCGTGCCGGTCACCGAGCTCACAACCCTGGAGACCGCCAAGGGTGCCTGGCTGGTGTTCCGCCAGGTACAAAGCGGAAAACGAACGGTTGACCTGGTAGCGCAGATGGTCAGCAAGGCCTTGGCGGATCTCCCCATTCCGAAACGCATGCGATGGGGCGACGGGGACGAGGAATTTGTGCGCCCCGTGCACTGGGTGTTGCTGCTGTATGGCGACCAGGTGGTTGACGACCCGGTCCTGGGGATAAGGCCGGGGCGCAACACCTATGGCCACCGCTTTCATCATCCGGGGCCCATCGCGGTATCGAGCCCCGGTGCCTATGCGGCCCTGCTGCAGGACAAGGGACGTGTATGTGCCGATATGGACCGGCGCCGGCAGATGATCCGCGAGCAGGTCAAGGCTGTCGCCGAGGAAGCCGGTTGCAAAGCCTTGCTTGACGAGGATCTACTGCAGGAGGTCACCGCCCTGGTGGAATGGCCAACCGCTGTTATGGGCACCTTCGATGCGCAGTTTCTGGAGGTACCCGCCGAGGCACTGATCAAGACGATGCAGGAGCACCAGAAGTATTTCCCGGTTCTCGATGCCGAAGGGCGGCTTAAACCCAGGTTCATCGCGGTCAGTAACATCACCAGCCGCGACCCCGAGCAGGTGCGTGCCGGTAATGAGCGCGTCATCCGGCCACGCTTCAGCGACGCGGCGTTCTTCTGGGAACAGGATCTCAAAAAGCCCCTGGACGCCCATGTCGGGGAACTCAAGGCCGTCGTGTTTCAGAAGCGACTGGGTACCCTGTATGAAAAATCCCGGCGGATCTCCCGCCTGGCCGGGACTATCGCCGCGCAACTGGATCTGGCTCCTGCGCTTACCACCAGGGCCGCCGATCTTTGCAAATGCGATCTGATGACGCAGATGGTGGGTGAGTTCCCCGGGCTGCAGGGGACCATGGGCCGCTACTACGCCCAGAAAGGGGGAGAGCCGCCGGCGGTCGCGGCGGCCATGGAAGAGCAGTATCTGCCCCGCCATGCGGGAGATCGACTGCCGGAGAGCGACTGCGGTCGGGCAATAGCCATTGCGGACAAACTGGACACCATCGTCGGCATCTTCGGTATTGGCGAGAAGCCTTCGGGGGTCAAGGATCCCTTTGGCCTGAGGCGCGCTGCACTCGGCGTGCTGCGCATCCTGATCGAAACCCCCCTGCCCCTGGATCTGCGAGCCTTGCTGCAGGGCGCCGCCGAAGGTCTGGCTGAAAAACTGGATGCTCAGCCGGTGGTGAACGAGGTGTTCGGCTACATGATGGATCGACTGAAAGCCTATTATGGAGAACAGGGCATACAACCGGATGTGGTAGATGCGGTGCTTGCGCGCAGGCCCACGGCGCCCAGTGACATCGATCTGCGGGTGCGGGCGGTATCGGCCTTTCGCAGGCTGCCGGAAGCCGAAAGCCTTGCCGCCGCCAACAAGCGGATTCGCAATATCCTTCGCAAGACCCAGGACCCGTATCCGCAACAGCCTGACTCATCGCTGCTGTCAGAGTCGTCTGAGGTAGAATTGGCTGCACAGGTCGCGGATTTGTCCACACGGGTTGAACCCCTGTTCAGAACCGGGCGCTACACCGAAGCGCTGACACAGCTGGCCGGTCTGCGCACGGCGGTCGACAGGTTCTTCGATGAAGTGATGGTGATGTGCGACCAGGAGGCGCTGCGCAGAAATCGGCTCGCACTCCTGGCCTCGCTTGGCAACCTGTTCCTGCAGGTGGCGGATTTGTCGAGATTGAGCGCGCCCCCAAGATCTAATGGATGAACTCAGCAAAGCAAATGGCGATTGCATGAACCGGGATTCCTACCAGGATATGTTGGCGGCGGTCCAGGCCTTTCACGACAAACACCGGTTCAAAGAAACCGGCGGCGAAGAGATGATCTACCGCGTAGCGCTGATGGCCGAGGAACTGGGCGAGATATCGAGTTGCGTGACAAAAAACAAAAGTAAGTACTTACTTTCGGAAGAAGTGGCGGATTTGCTGATACTTCTCCTGGGGACGGCCATCGCTCAGGAGCTTGATCTCAATGGGGCCTTCTGGGATAAAATGGAGAAGCTCGACAAGCGCACTGCCCGAATGATCAACGGACGCATCCGAGTGTCCGAGTTTCGTGGCATGGACCAATAGACCTGAACGGATTGCCAGACCCGTGAAAATGCTTATCCTCGATCGAGACGGCGTCATCAACGAAGAACCCGAAGAGTTCGTCGCGTCTCCCGCTGAATGGCATCCAATCGCCGGCAGCCTCGAAGCCATAGCACGCGCGAATTCATCCGGTTATCACGTGGTCGTCGCCAGCAATCAGCCTGGCCTGGCTCAGGGACGGTTCGACATCGATGCCCTGAACGCCATTCACCAGAAAATGTTCAGCGAGTTAGGTGTGGTCGGCGGTCACGTGGATGCCGTCTTCTTCTGCCCGCACGCTCCGGAAGACGAGTGCCAATGCAGAAAACCCCGGCCGGGAATGCTGCTTGATATAGGCTCGCGATTTCACGCCGACCTTCGAGATGTGCAGGTCATTGGCAATTCCCTGGGGGACATTCAGGCAGCCAGGGCCGCGGGTGCGCAACCGGTGCTGGTGCGTACCGGTAAATGGCAGCAAACAATGGCGCACAAACAGGAACTCGAGGGGGTCTCGGTCTACGAGAATCTGGCGGCGGCTGTTGACGCGCTTTTGTCGATGTACTGATCCAGTTCATGGTTCTCGCGCGTTCCCTGTTATTTTTCCTATCGCTCGTCATTACTACGCTGTTCTTCTCCACTCCGCTTATCCTTCTGGGTTGGGCGATGCCCTATCGCTGGAATGCGGTCATCGCCAATGCCTGGGGTCTGAGCAACCTGAAACTCCTCGCCTGGATCTGCAGGCTAGGCTACCAGGTCCAGGGCTGGGAGAATATTCCCGAGGGCGGCGTAATTGTCATGTCAAAACATCAGTCCGCCTGGGAGACCATCGCTTTGCGGGGACTACTCAAGCCGGAGCAAACCTGGGTGTTGAAAAGGGAACTGATGTGGACACCCATATTCGGCTGGGCACTGGCTGCGGCCGAGCCGATCGCCATCAATCGAAAGGCGGGGCGACAGGCGGTTCGGGATATCGTTGAACAGGGGACCCGAAGGCTAGAGGCAGGCCGAACGGTGATTATCTTCCCGGAAGGAACCCGCGTGGCGCCTGGCCAGCGCAAGCGCTACGGTATAGGGGGGGCGTTGCTGGCGCATCATTCCGGATTTCCCATAGTACCTATTGCGCACAATGCCGGAGTCTTCTGGCGTCGCAGGGGCCTGAGAAAATATCCGGGTACGATTCAGGTGGTATTGGGACCGTTGATTCACACAGACGGTTTAAGTGCACCCGAGATCATCCACGCGGTTGAAGACTGGATCGAAACCACCATGGAACGGCTTCCCCAACTTCCCAAGGAGGCCGCTGACGATTAGATAGTAAGCGCTCACTTACACATCCAGGTTTTCTACGGTCAAGGCGTTGCGCTCGATAAACTCCCGACGGGGCTCGACCTGGTCGCCCATGAGGGTGGTAAACACCTCGTCAGCGCCTACTGCATCCTCTATCCGTACCTGTAACAGGCGTCGCGCTTCAACGTTCATCGTGGTCTCCCACAGCTGCTCCGGATTCATCTCTCCGAGCCCTTTATAGCGCTGGATGTGCTGGCCGCGTTTGGCCTCCTCCATCAACCACTCAAAGATCTGCTTGAACGTCTTTACAGGCTGTTTCCGTTCACCCCTTTTTACATAGGCGTCTTCGTCCAGGAGACCTTCCAGGCGTTGTCCTAGTTCGGACATGGTTCGGTAGTCTGCACTGGTGAAGAAATCCAGGGGTATCATTTGTTCCGTCGCTATGCCGTGTACCATATGCGTCACCTGGATGACTCGCTGGTCCCTATCGCCGGTCCTGTGGACTACCTCCAAGGTATACCTGTTGGATGCCCTCTCGTCCGCGTTGAGTCGAGCAGTTAATTCAGAGAGCCACTGTTCGAATAGATTGGGATCGTCCAGGAGTGTCTGATCCACCTTCGGTACGTATACCGTTTTTTCCAGTATCTTTTCATCGTAGCGGCGTGACAGTCGCCGGATAATTGCGCTGACCGCTACAAATTGCTGAACGAGGGCCTCCAGCGCGGTGTCGTTCATGGCGGGGGCTTCGGCATTGACGTGAAGCTCGGCGTTCTCGATCGCGCTGTTTAACAGGTACTGATTCAATTCGGTATCGTCCTTTAGATACCTTTCCTGTTTTCCCTTCTTAATCTTGTAAAGGGGCGGTTGTGCAATATACACGTGCCCCCTTTCAATCAGTTCGGGCATCTGGCGGTAAAAGAAGGTCAGCAGCAGAGTACGGATATG
>JAUXGQ010000087.1 GCA_030621975.1 Gammaproteobacteria bacterium
TACGATCCGACTTGAGCCAGTGGATCAAACCGCCGGCGGGTGCGGACCCGAACGTGAAGCCGGATGTGGCGGAGGAGGACACCTGCTACTGGAATGTTGAAACCAACAGGCTTTACGCCATTGCGCCCAGGACCACCGTGATTACGTGGTACGCCGACGAAAACCGTGAAAGCCCCATTCCCGTGGTGGCCTATGTGACCTACCCCGACAAGGATAATCACCCTGACGATCCGGATACCCGGATTCATATAGCCGACACCATGCCGGTGGATCTGCTCCCCGCAGGGACTGCCTTTGACCTGGTGGAGATCATGTATGCCGGCAATGATGCGACAACCTCTTCGAACAGGTTCACTGCCGGCACGGAAGGATGGGCGGTCCTTATGTATCGGGACCAGCAGGCGGCCGATCCGGACGAGAAGGAAAAGTTCGATGTGGTCCGGACCTATGTCTGGGATCACGAAAAGGACCCCGACACGCCCTCTGATCCGATCCTGAATCCCGACTTTCCCATTGAATCATCCTGGGACATTAGCGAGGAGATCACGGATAATGATCACAATTCCGACTGCGGCAATGGTTACGTCTTTTTGGAGGGCGCCCATTACGACGGCTATGGGGAAAGCAAGGCCTACGACCGTGAGACCCGCCAGGGGCCCATTTTTGCGGTCAACGAGGACTTCACCGGCCCGATCGTGGACGCAGAAAATGATCCAAAAGATGACCTTATCGTCGTCTGGTACAAGAAGAGCACCACCTCAAAAGTCTGCTGGCCGTCGAAACCGGTACGGTACGACGCCCAGTGGCCGAATGATGCACAAAAGATCATCATCGCAAGCGGCTTGGGGTCGGGACCGCTCGTCCCCTCCTTCTATGGCTCGGTGGAAAACATGCTTATCTACAACCAGCCGGACAGGAGCCGGCCCGGCTACAATGCTAACGAGGAGCACGCCGCCTTCTTCACACCCCCCTGGTCCGAATACCCTGTCATTTTCCCGCTCCGCACTGATTTGAACAACCCCGCGGACAACGAAACGTCTTATCAGCACGATGACCGGTCAAAGCCGTATGTGCTCCTGAAATACCAGGACCCGGATACGGATGCGTGGGCGTTTGAGGTCTTTGAGGTCGTGGCCCGATCGGGTCGCTACATGGTTCAGACAGGCCAGGTGGCTGCCGACGATGGCAGCGATTTACGATACTACATTGACGGAACGGGGGTATTGACTCTCCTTTCCGGGGTCCTTCCTGAAGACAGCTATTACCTGAACGAACAGGGGCTGCTGGTGAAACACGGTGAGACAGGACAGGCATGGTACAACCTGGTCAGCGGTTCTATTGAGTCTGTGGCTGAAGCAGCTGTTATGACCTACTATATCGATGACATCGGTGCGTTGGTCGAACACGGGCTTCTTTCGAGCGAGCCCGGCCCTCCGCCTGCACCGAGCTACTATCTGGACGTACACGGCGTGATCGTGGAAAGCAACACCTACTACCGCTTCCACTATGCCGGAACCGCAGGGCAGGAGATAAACCCGCCCTATCCGCTCAACCAGCTCACTTTTGGCCCTTGCCCGGAGTCCTACACGAGCACACCAGCGTCCGTTCTTCAGGACAAGGACAACAAGTTCTTTGCCAAGAACGGCGGGTTCAACGGCGAGCCGACCCAGGACGTCAAAGTCAATTACTTCTACCGGCTGCAACCGGGCTTCTTTTACGACCTGGACGACAACGGCGTTGCGGATGAAACGGTTGGCACCTGTGTCGCCTGGCTGGAAGGCCTTGACGGCACCTTTGAGGGAGAGCCCGCAAATACCACCTATGCCATCAACTGGCCGGACCCGGTGCCGATCCTTTTCGTTGGCGAAACCCTTGCGGACGCAAAAACACAGGAAGGCGAGACCGTCGGGCTTCCGAACGTGGCGGACCAGTGCATCGTGGATGTGCTCTTTGACCAATCCGTGGCGGAGACCGGCGGACCGGATGATCCAGATGCAAAACCGGCGGCAAACCTTATTGACCCGCTGAAAGAATATTCAACGGCGTACCCGTTGACAAATCCGGAGAGCGAGTTGCCTACAAGCCTGAAGCCGAAGTTTTCTCTCGGCAGTCAGCGGTTTGTTTTCGATGCCCTGCCATATCACCTCAAGACACGGCTGACCTATGATCCGTACTCGGGCGACGGGGGGGAGCTCAAGCTCAGGGGAACATACACGACCGGCACCGGTGAGCCCCTTTTGCTGCTCAATGCGCTGACTGTGCGGGATATTGAAGCGATCACAGACGTTCTCAAAGCGGATGATGACACAATAGACGGGGACGAACAAACCTTCCAGGGAATGGTGGCCGAGCTCAAACTGCAGGGCGACGCGGGGCTGGCATATCCGTCTGGCGAAGGCTATCCCGTGCTCCAGGATGCCGAGATGAAGGCACTGACTGCTGGAGATGCTCAGGGGCTCGGTTTCGTGACCCTGGCGTTCAACAACCATGAGGATTGCCCTGCACCCACTGTTCTCAGCGTGATCAAGGTCGGCTGTCCGCTCTACCGCGGCGAAATCAAGGCCATCGAGTCCGACAATGCCTTTGAAGAGCGGGTAACGCTTCGCCACAATGGCGACTTCGGAGGAAAATCGGACGAGAAGTGGTTCCAATGGATGTACCTGGATGCTGATTTTTCCGGCATTCCGGAAGGTCCGGGGGATGGATACAACTGGCAGTCTTATGACAACATCATTCCTGACGAACTTGAGGAGGGACGGTGTGGGGATCTTGCAGGGCTCGAGTGTGAAGACCCCGATGAAATGCTCTACCGGGGTGCGGTTGACATTACCGTTGTTGGCTCCGGTCAGCAGCTCCTTTCGGATAAGTGGTTTTCCGTCCGTTACCACGGCGACGGCATATGTGCCGATACAATGAGCGAGTGGACAAAGCCCCAGCTCTATGAAGGCTGGATCAAGCGGGTGATGAAAAAGATCAACCTGTTCGATCAGAAGGTAAAGGACTTCCACGAGAGCGACGTGAACACACTCGCCAGCATGATCAGCCTGGCAGGCACCAGATACGAAGGAGAAGTTGCTCTGAGCGATGATCCGGAGTACCTCCAGAACCTGGGTATCATCGAGGTCTACGAAACGCTGTTGGAAAGAGGAAAAGACCTGAGCATAGAGGGTACGCTACCGATTGATGACCCGGACCTCAACAAGGCGATTCTTTTTGCCGCCAACCGCCTCGCCGACCTTAGCATGCTGCTCGGCAACGAGGCCTATGCGGACGCCACAGATCCCACCATCGGGTTCTCCACCGAGGACGGGCAGTACGGTACCGAGGCGCCGTCCATCTTCTGCTTCATGAACCAGGTAGACTCCCTGCTGGAAGAGGAGCTTGTGCTGCTGCGGGGCCGGGGCGACGAGGGTGCAAGACCGTTCTACAACCGCTTCATCTGGAACTTCACCCTGGGCGGCGGCGAAGTGGCTTACAAGGAGAGCTACAACATCACGGACCAGGAAACGGATCAGGACGGTGATGGCGTCCCGGATGCACCGGACGGTTTCATTGACGAAAAGGATGCCATGGTCCTGTATCCCCAGGGTCACGGCGATGCCTGGGGCCATTATCTGACGGGAATCAAGTATTACTACGACCTGCTCAAAAACGAGCACTTTACCTGGATCCCGCAGACCGAGGCCATCCTGGTCGATCAAACCCCGGTTGAGGTGGACTACAGGGACGAGCGCAGGTTTGCCGTGGCTGCAGCGGCCAGGGCGAAGACAGGGGCTGAGATCGTGAACCTGACGTACCGTCAATCTTATGTCGAGGATCCCGAAGAACAGTGGCAGGGTTACAAAGACGTTGATCCTGTCAGGGCCTGGGGCGTTGACGGCTGGTCGAGGCGGGCCGGGCAGGGCGCGCTATTCGACTGGGTGGTCGGAAATGCACTGCTGCCGCCGGAAAGTACAGCAGGACCGCCGGTTTTAGAAACGCAATATGCCGAAGACGGGCAAGTGGTATTTCAACTCGAGGATCTATTGTATACCACCGGGACGAATTATTTAGAGGTCTTTGTAAATGATGTGCAGCAAGAATTCAATACGGATTATACGGTATCGTCTCATCCGGACACATATAAAACCATTGTAACTTTTCATGAAGGTCTGAATGCCGGGGATGAAGTGGTCTTCAAGCTCTATATGTTAGTCGAAGGTATTCAAAAAGTCGACCGCACCACGATTGTCGAACTCCGGGAGGTGGCCAGCCGGTACGCTGCTGTTCAGGCGGAAGTGGACCAGGCCGACGTGGGCCTGAACCCGCTCGGCGTCGCAAAAGGCGCTGTGCCCTTTGACATCGATCCGGGCGGAATCGCGAACGGCCAGACCCATTTCGAGCAGATCTACGACAGGGCCGTGCAGGCCATGAACAATGCCATCGCGGTCTTCAACCACGCCAACCAGAGCACCATGCTTCTCCGCCGTCAGCAGGACACCCTGGCCGATTTCAAGCGGAACATCGAGAACACCGAGGCGGACTACAACAACAGGCTGATCGAGGTATTCGGCTACCCCTACCCGGATGATTGCGGTCCGGCAAAGACCTATCCGACGGATCATTGCCAGACAGGCCCCGACCTGTATCACTATATGTATGTGGATCCTTCCGAGTTGATGGGCGTGGAGGCACCCAAGGCCCACGAGTGGGTTCAGGAGTTCAGGGATATCCAACCGGATGCATCCGGCGCGCTCACGGAATCTGTAAAAGAGGTGTCCTTCCACGTGGCCACGGACAGCCGCTTCGGCCTGATCAAGCCGCCTGAGTGGCAGGGCAGGAGGAAGGCCCCCGGGGAAATCCAGCTGGCCCGTTCCGACCTGTTGCAGGCCCGTGGTCGGTTTGAGAAAGCCCTGGTCGAGTATGACAATCTGCTTTTTCACATCGAAAAGCAGGCTGACCTGATTGCGCTTCATCACGGGCTTAACGCGGAGGAAATATTTATCCTGAACAGGGATAAGGGCACACAGCAGGACCTCAATTCTGCGATCAGGAATTCCAGAGTCAGACAGCTCCTGTATCGAACTATCGGCACGAATGCGGTGATTCTTTCCAATGCCCTTGCGGAAGCCTGGCCAAAGGTTACCGGCTTTATTGCCGGCTTTTCGGGCGGCGTAATATGTGACATGACCTCCGCCATCAGATCCGGCATAAAAATCGCCGGTCAGGTAACGGAGAAGGTAATGAGCGGCATGGCTGATTTGCAGTCACTGGCCGAGTTGGATCACCAGCAGGCCAAGGAGATGGTTTCTGCACAGACCAACATTGAACTGACCGCCCTTCGTGGGGGATTTGCCGTAGAGCAGGAGCTGCTTCAACTCCAGAACCTTATCAACACCGAGGCGACCCTGCGCCTGGAGATATACAATCTTGCCGAAAGCATGCAGCAGTCTGCCGGGCGGTACCTGGCCGCCCTGGCAAGGGGCGATCGTCTGCTCCGGGACAGGCTGCGCTTCCGCAGGCAGACGGCGGCCCAGATCCAGGACTACCGCTACAAGGACATGACGTTCAGGATTTTCCGCAACGACGCGCTGCAGAAGTACCGGGCCCAGTTCGATATGGCCGCCAGGTATGTCTATCTCGCGGCCAAAGCCTATGATTATGAAACCACCCTGCTGGATTACGACACCATGGCCGGGCAGGCGTTCCTCACGGACATCGTCAGCCAGCGGACGATCGGTATGATCGAGGGCGGGTTGCCGATCACCGGAACCGGTCTGGCCGATCCCATGAAGCGCATGTGGCAGAACTTCCAGGTGCTGAAACCCCAGCTCGGCTTCAACAACCCGCAGGTGGAGACCAACCGGTTTTCCCTGCGCCGCGAGCTCTTCCGCATTAAGACGGACGAAGGCTCCAATGACACCTGGCGGCAGGTCCTGGAGGCGCACAGGATGGACGATCTGTGGGATGTTCCGGAATTCCGCCGCTACTGCCGGCCCTTTGCCCCTGAAGGCATTCCGCAGCCGGGGGTTGTAATACCCTTTTCCACCACCGTAACATCGGGTCTCAATTTCTTTGAATGGCCTCTTGGAGGCCGCGACTCATACTATTCCGCGACGAACTTTGCCACCAAGGTACGTTCCGTGGGTGTGTGGTTCAGCAACTACAACAGTACGCAGCTGGCGCAGACGCCGCGGATTTATCTTGTACCGGTGGGTGAGGACGTGCTGCGGACACCGTCCTATTACACCAAGGACATCCGCAGCTGGCAGGTGGTGGACCAGAAGCTGCCGGTGCCGTTTCCGATTGTGGAGACCGAGCTCGAGAACAACCCGGGCTGGATACCGACGGTGGACACGATCTTTGACGAAATGTTCCAGATCCGGCGGCATTCCGACTTCAGGGCCTATCACGACAGCGGATATGTAAACGAGTCCGAGATGACCTTTGACAGCCGCCTGGTGGGCAGATCGGTTTGGAATACGAGATGGCTCCTGATCATTCCGGGTCAAAACCTGCTCTATGATCCGGACGAAGGGCTTGATCGGTTCATACACGGCCCCGAGGTTATTGGAGGCACTGGAGAACGAACGGGCAATGGTGTCTTCGACATCAAGCTGTTTTTTCATACATATGCGTATTCAGGAAACTGATATGGATAGAGGGGTTGA
>JAUXGQ010000510.1 GCA_030621975.1 Gammaproteobacteria bacterium
ATTCCCGCTCGACCGCTTCCCCATCCCCATGGCCGAGGTCCGCCGGCGCCCCGGCCAGCAGGCGCATGCCTTCCGCGAAGGATAGCCCATCACCCGCCCTGCCGGCCTCCACCTGTTGCCAATGTTCCAGGGCCGCGTCCAGTTTGGCCTGATCCACCTCCACCCATTGTCCCTTCAGGAGCACCAGCCCGTCCCCGGCCTGCATCAGCTTGCGCAATTCGGCCTGGCTCAGGGTTTCATCGCCCAGGGCAACCTGCATCTTGAAGTCCAGCAGCGAGTCCATGCCGAAATTCTTCTGCTGGCGAGCGCCGATGGTCACCCCCACCCGCGGGCGGCTGCGTTTCTTCCACCAGTCGGGCAGCCGGACCAGCACACCGCTGTGCTCGTACAGGGGGATCTCCTTGAGGAATGCATAGGCCTCCGCTGGGGTCCAGGCCAGGGGGTGGTAGAGATCGCCCGTCTCCACCAGTTCCTGGATCAACGCACTGGACTCGGAGGCGCGCTGGACCGGCGACAGCAGGCGGATCAGTGCCTGCTTGTTCCTGGCGCCGGCGTATTCCCGCAGGGCCTGGTTGAGCGGCTGGTGGCGCGCCCTCCCCCGGCCGGAGAGTTCCGGCGCGTAGGTGGCCATAAACGCAAAGGGATACTCCGGATCGCCTTTATTCTCCGCCAGATGAAAGCAGACCCGTCCCACCTGATGCCATTGCGGCGCCTTCTTCTTGAGGAAAGCGGCGAGGCCATCATGGTCCCGGATCCGCTCACGGACCCAGTCATCCAGCAGCCCCCAGGACTCGCCCAGGACCCGGGACGAAAGATACTCCGCACCGCGCATGGGCGGCGCACCGGCCAGCAGCGCCGCGGTATCCGCTTCGCTGAGGGGGTCGATGGGCTCGGGCCGCGCCGCATCCGTTGGCGTCAAATGGCAGCGCCGCTCCAGATATCTACTGGCGAAGACGCGCCAGTAGGTGAAGGACGGCGACAGACCAACGTCGCCCTTCCTGGCCACCAACGCGAACAGGCCCTCTCCTGTACCCCGGGAAAAGGCTTTGCTCAGAGAAAGGTACTGGCGGCCCTCATCGGAATCCCCATCGCCTTGCGCAGAAAAGCAGTGCAGGTGTCCGGAGGGCAGAACGCCGAGTTCAAAAGGCATACGTTTTTTTCTTATTTATCCACCTGTTCGCGCACCAGCTTATAGCCCCTTTCTCTCACACCTTGGATCAGCAGATCGACGTTGTCGGCAGGGGCGCCGACCATTTGCAGTGCCCTCGCACCGAGGCGCAGACTCGCTTCGATGGCTTCCGGAAACGCCTGGGTCGCTCCGGCCTCGAGCAGTCGGGAGCAGGCTTCGAGATCCCGGGCGCGCGCAATGACCGGTACTCGGGGGTAAGTGTTGCGAAAGTGAGAGACCGCCTGCAACGCGGTGGCGCCGGACTCGATGGTGATCACGACCAAAGAGGCCCGTTCCGCGTGGGCGGCAGCGAGCAATTCAGGGTCGGAGATGTCTCCGTACAGCACGGGTTGGCCAATGGCCTGCCCCTGCGCAACCCGTTCAGGGGCGGTATCGAAGGCGATGAACGGAATCCCGCTTGCCTGCAGCAGCGTGGCTACGGTGTGGCCCATGCGTCCGTAACCACCGATCAAGACCCGCGCCTCCGGCGCGTCCAGGATTTTATCAGACACCGCCGGGGACTCCATGGGCTGGCCCTCGAACCGACAGGCCAGGGCGTTGCCCATACGCACCAGCATCGGGGTAAGCAGCATACTGAGAGAGATCACGCCCACCGCCATGATGAAAGTCGCCTCATCGATGACCTCCAGCACCAGGGCGGACCCGAAAAGCACGAAACCGAACTCGCCTGCCTGGGCAAGCAGAAAGGTTATGCGCACTGAGTCACCGCGGGAATATCCGAAGGCGAGGGCCAACGGAAACAGCACCACAAGCTTGATGCCGATCAGGACCGCGGTGTGTCCGAGGAATTCGAAAGGCCGGTCGGCCAGTTCCCCGAGGTCGATGGACATGCCCACCGCCACGAAAAACAGGCTCATCAAAAGTCCTTTGTAGGGCTCGATGTTGGCGCGAATCTGCAGGTTGTAGCGCGATCCGGAAAGCAACATACCCATGATGAAGGCCCCCAGCGCCATGGATACACCCGCCGTGTGCATGGCCCATGCCGCCAGGAAGACCGCCAGCAATACCACCAGCAGAAATGCCTCGCGGTTGTCGTGGCGCGCCAGCCATTCCAGGGCGAAAGGTACTACTCGAAGACCGAAGATCCCTAGAACGATGAACATACCACCCAGGATGAGCAACTGTTCCCATAGGGGGATGCCCGAGGCGATAGCGGCGGTGTCGGATAGCAGCGGTACCAGGGCGAGCAGCGGTACCACGGAGAGGTCCTGCATCAACAGCACCGCGAATGCACCGGTGCCGTGACGGCTGGCGAACTCCCCCCGCTCTTGCAGCAGTTGCATGACGAACGCGGTGGAGGAAAGCGACAGGGTGAGACCGATGAGCAACGCCGTCTCCCATGACTCCTCAATCAACGACGCGTACCATGTAATGGCAAGACCGGTCACCAGGATCTGCAACGAGCCGAGACCGAACAAGTCCCGGCGCAGCGACCACAAGCGGCTCGGCTTCATCTCCAGACCGATTACGAACAGCAGTAACACCACCC
>JAUXGQ010000499.1 GCA_030621975.1 Gammaproteobacteria bacterium
GTCGGCGGCACCATTGGGTTGGGGATCTTACGCACTCCAGGGGAAGTTGCCGCGGTTGTTCCCGATCCATTGATGTTTGTGTCCCTCTGGGTGTTGAGCGGCCTCTTCATACTATTGAGCACCGTAGTGGCGGCCGAACTGGTGGGGGTGACGCCGCGGTCCGGCGGGACCTACCCGCCGGTTCGACGGGCGTACGGGCCGTTTCCCGGTTTCGTAATCGGCTGGGTGGACTGGTTGACCTTTGTCGCCGACATCGCCTTCAAGGCAGTGGTGGTCACTGAGTTTGCCGCCCTGCTCTTTCCTGAAATAGAACAATGGCGAACGCCGCTGGGAATCATGGTGTCCTCGGTGTTCGCGGCACTGCAATTGCGGGGCGTTGCCCTGGGCGCGAAGATCCAGGAGATTGCTGCTGCCGGCATGGCACTGATCATTGTCGGCTTCACGCTGGCGCTGGTATTCGCCGAGTCGGCGGTGAGCGGTACCGCGACTTCGATTCCCCATGCGGCCAACGGACTCAGCGCCTGGAGCCTCGTGGTCGCATCCGCGATTTATACATACGACGGCTGGACGTATGCTGCCTATTTTAGTGGTGAGATAAAAGGCGGCGGCGGGGCTGTGGCGCGCGCCTGTATCAAGGGAACGGTGGTCGTAATCCTGCTCTATGTGTGCCTAGTTGCGGCGTTGGCCTGGAAGGTTCCGCTGACGAGCCTGGCCGGAAACGAATTGGCCTTGGCCGGCGCCCTGGAGATGGTCGTCTCGCCGGTCGCGTCAACCGTCGTCCTGGTTGCAGCAATCATCATGTTGCTCGCTCACCAGAACCTGCTTCATATGAGCGCGCCCCGAATCCTCCAGGCTTTGGCTGTCGATGGCCTGGCCGTCAGGCGCGCAGGAGAAATCTCAAAAGGCGGGAATCCGATCTTCGCGGTGATTATGTCCTGGGGGCTTTCTGTCGGTCTGATCATGGTCGGCGGATTCGAGTTCTTGCTGCACCTTTCCGTGTTCTTCTACCTGTTCATCTATGTAGTGCTGATCGTGGGGATCATCATCCTGCGCTCGCGCCAGCCGGACGCCGCCCGCCCGTACCGGGCTTGGGGTCACCCCTGGAGCACATATGCGTGTCTTCTCGGTTGGGTACTTATCTCCGTGTTCCAGGCCGTTGCAGAGATCCATACCGCCGTTTACGCCGCCATCATGGTGGCCGTGGCCTGGCCGGTGTACCAGGCCCTTGTGCGCACCGGATCGAACGGACCCGGGGCGAAGGAGACCGCGTGACCAGGCTTCATACACAAGGCTTCACAGAAGCGCTCAGCATTCGGTGAATGACCTGCTGAGTCGCGAATTCAATAAGCTGGTACCGTACGAAGAGGGGGAGCCGTGAGAACACTGCTGCAAGTTCTCTCTGAAGACCAGCGGGCACAGGTGCACGAGCGATCGTTGAGCATCCTGTCCCGCACCGGCGTGCGAGTGGACACCGCCAAGGGTCGCGCCATTCTCGAAAACGCCGGGGCGGAGGTCGACAGGAGCACCTGTATCGTGCGCTTCCCGCGAACGCTGGTCGAGGACTCGCTCCAATTGGCCCCCAAGGACTTCACCCTGGGGGCTCGCCGGTCAGGCTGGGACCAGCAGATGAACAGCGGTGACTGCACGCTGCTCATCGACGGTAAGGCCATATTCGCTCTCGATCGGGAGACAGGAGAGAGGCGAGCCGGCACCTTCAACGACTGGCTGGAGGCAACTCGTCTGACCGACGCGCTGGACGAGATCGGCCTCTACTGGGACATGATCGAGCGCAGCGACTGTGGCAAAACGGTGGCCGACCTCGTGATCCACTGGCGGCACCTGTTTCGCAACTTCTCCAAGCACGTCCAGGATGGAATCAACAGCCCGGAGGAGGCGCCTTGGCTTCTGGAAATCCTGCAGGTGGTCTTTGGCGACAAGGAGACCATCCGTCGCCAGCATCCGCTGTCGTGTATCCTGTGCCCGCAGTCGCCACTGATCATCGAGGGAACGCGCACCGATGCCTACCTGGAGCTTCTGGGTTGGGACATACCCGTGGCGGTCATGCCCATGCCGCTGATGGGTTCCACGGGCCCTGGCAGCCTGATCTCCACCACGGTGCTGGGAAACTGCGAGGTGCTGGCCATGCTCTGCCTGGTGCAGGCCGGCGCACCGGGCACTCCGTTCATCTACGCCCCGGCCCTGGCGATGATGAATCCATATTCCGGAGGGTACAGCGCCGGCGCGATCGAAGGAGGGCTGCTGGCTGCTGCCGCCGTGGAGATGGCTCGCCACTACGGCCTGCCGGTAGAGGCATCGGGGATGGCGACAGAACACTACGTCCCGGGCATTCAGACTGCTTATGAAAGCTCGATGAACGGTTTGTTGGCTACCCTGGCCTGGCCTGACATTCTGGTCGGCTGTGGCCTGATGGGCGGCTCGATGGTCCTCAGCCTCGAGCAACTGCTGATTGACGTGGAGACCTTCAGAATGGGCAAACGGGCTCGCCAGGGCATCGCCTCTGACGACGGAAAGTGGCTAGAGGACGTGATTCACCGCGTCGGACCGGGCGGCCACTTTCTGACTGAATCCTCCACAGTGAGGGGTTTCCGTGAAGGAGAGATGTACGTCAGCCAGCTTGGCTGGCACGATTCCTTCGAGGCCTGGGAGGCTGCCGGCATGCCCACACTGCTCGAGGAAGCGCGTGAGAAAGTAGCGCAGATCCTGGCGACCCATCAGCCGCTTCCTCTCGATGAGGATGTCGAGAGGGA
>JAUXGQ010000206.1 GCA_030621975.1 Gammaproteobacteria bacterium
AGTTGTTACAACGCGGTCAGACGGGATGGATCGGCGCACAGAAATGTGAAGTTGTTTTGAAGCGAGCCCTTACTACAACAGCACCCGCTCGATGCCGCCGTTTGTCGCCCGTTCCACGAATCGGTCCTGCCAGCCCTCGCCCAGCAGGGCCCGCGCCAGTTCCACCACGATGTAGTCGGTCTGCAGCCCGGTGTCATCCGCGTAGCGGCTCAGACCCTGCTGACAGGCGGGACAGGCGGTGAGCAGTTTGACCCGCCCCCCCTGGACCCGGTCGTGCCCGCTGAGCGCGCGGATGCCCCGGCGCAGTTCCTCTTCCTTGCGAAAACGCAGTTGGGTCGCGATGTCCGGGCGGGCGGTGCCCAGGGTCCCGGCCTCACCGCAGCAGCGCCCGGACAGCAGCACCTCGCTGCCCAGCAGACGGGAGGCCACGGCCGGCGGGGAATAGGTCTTCATGGGACTGTGGCAAGGATCGTGATAGAGGTATTGCAGGCCTGTCGCACCATTCAGGCGCACCCCTTTTTCCAGCAGGTACTCATGGATGTCGAGCAGACGGCAGCCCGGAAATATCTTCTCGAATTCGTACTCCAGGAGCTGGTCCATGCAGGTGCCGCAGGAGACGATGACCGTGCGGATATCCATATAGTTCAAGGTATTGGCCACGCGGTGGAACAGTACCCTGTTTTCCATGCTGATGCGGTGGCCCCTGGCGTTCTGACCCGCGGCGGTCTGGGGGTAACCGCAGCACAGATAGCCGGGCGGCAGCACCACCTGGGCGCCGGTCTCGTACAGCATGGCGATGGCGGCCAGGGACAGATCGCTGAAGAGTCGCTCCGAGCCACAACCCGGGAAATAGAACACCGCGTCCGAATCGTCCGTAACCCGGGCCGGGTCGCGCACCACCGGCACGGTGTCCCGATCTTCCAGGCCCAGCATGGCGCGGGTAGTCCGCCTGGGCAGGTCCACCCGCAACGGGCGGCGCACCAGCTCGATGACCTGCGTCCGGACCTTGGGTCTGCCGGTGGTTGCCGCCGGCAGGCGCCCGGCGCGCCCCAGCAACCCCAACCTGGCCGCCAGGCCGTGCGCCAGGTTGATCACCCGAAAGCCCCACTCCGCCAGCCCCTTGCGCAACAACCGGATGCTGCGCGGGTCGGTGACGTTGAGAAACGCCATGGCCGCGGCGGTGCCAAGATTGCGCCGCTTGTGACCCCGCTCGGTGAGGATCCGGCGCATCATGATACTGACCTCCCCGAAATCGATGTTCACGGGACAGGGCGTACGGCATTTGTGGCAGACGGTACAGTGATCCGCCAGGTCGTTCATGGCCTCGAAATGGCGCATCGACAGACCGCGCCGGGTCTGCTCCTCGTACAGGAAGGCCTCAATGATGAGTCCGCTGGCCAGGATCTTGTTACGCGGTGAGTAAAGCAGGTTTGCCCGCGGCACGTGGGTCATGCACAGGGGCTTACACTTGCCGCAGCGCAGACAGTGTTTGACCGCGTCGTTGAGCTCCCCCAGCGCACTCTCCTCGAGGATGATCGCCTCCTGCTCCAGCAGCTTGAGCGAGGGGGTATAGGCCCGCTCCAGACCGGAGCCGGGCAGCAGCTTGCCGCGGTTGAAATGTCCCGCCGGGTCCACGCCTCGCTTATATGCGGCGAATGCCGACAGTTTTTCGGGCTCCAGGTAGCGGATCTTGGTCAGGCCGATGCCGTGCTCGCCGGAGATGGCCCCGTTCAGGGACAGCGCCAGCGCCATGACCCGTTCGACGATGCGCTCCGCCTCGTGGAGCATGGCATAGTTTTCGGAGTGCACCGGGATGTTGGTGTGCACGTTGCCGTCCCCGGCGTGCATGTGCAGCGCCACGAACAGCCGCTCTTCGCGGATAGGGGCGTGTATGGCATCGAGTGCCGCCCGTACGCCGGCCATGTCCTGGCCGGTGAAGACCTCCTTGAGCCGTTCCGCCACCTCCTGCCGGTAGGAGATCACCAGGTCGCGGCGCAACAGCAGGTCCAGCAGGCGATCCCCGTCCTGCACGGCCGCCTTCGCCTCGCCATCCAGCAGCGGAATATGTTCGCTCGCCCGGTCTTCCAGATGCTCCAGGATCAACACCCAGCGATCCCGGGCGCGGCCGACCAGTTCCTGGGCGGTGTTGCGTTTCGCCTCCAATATGGCGGTGTTTTCGTCGCTGTCTTCGAAATCTTCGCCCTGGCGGGCCTCTGCCAGCGATCCGCCAAGATACGTCAGCACCGCCTCCGCGATGCGGATCTTGTTGGCGATGGACTGTTCGATGTTGATACGCTCGATGCCCCGGCTGTAATCGGCCAGTCGCGCGAGGGGGATCACCACGTCTTCGTTGATCTTGAAGGCGTTGGTATGAGCGGATATAGCGGCGGTGCGCGCCCGGTCCAGCCAGAAGCGGCGGCGCGCCTCCGGACTGGCCGCGACGAAGCCTTCCGCCGCGCGGGCGTTGGCCAGGCGCACCACCTGCGAGGCCGCCGCCGCGACCGTCTTCTCGTCGTCGCCGGCGATGTCCGCGAGCAGGACCATCTTGGGCCGCTCCCGGCGCGGGGCCTTGGTGGAATACTCCACCGCCTTGAGGTAGCGCTCGTCCAGGTGTTCGAGACCCGTGAGCAGCACGTCCCGTCTGGCGTCCAGATAGTCCTTTATCTCCACGATGGCGGGCACCGCAAGCCCCAGGTCCGTGCCGAAGAACTCCAGACACAGGGTGCGCACCTGACGCGGCATGGGGTGCAGGATAAAACGCGCGGAGGTTATCAAGCCGTCGCAGCCCTCCTTCTGCACCCCCGGAAGACCATTGAGGAACTTGTCGGTGACATCCTTGCCCAGCCCGCTGCGCCGAAAGGCGGCTGCGGGGATCTCCAGCCGCTCGGGCTCTCGGATCAGGGTCCTGCCATCGGGCCGGTAGCGGCTGATGCGGAAGCTTACCGTCCCCTGGGTTGGGATCTTGCCCAGATTATGGTCGAGGCGCTCCACCTCCAGCCAGCCCGCGTCCGGGGTGACCATGCGCCAGGCGGCCAGGTTGTCCAGGGTGGTGCCCCAGGCCACGGCCTTCTTGCCGCCCGCGTTCATGGCGATATTACCGCCGATGGTGGAGGCGTCCTGGGAGGTGGGATCGACCGCGAAGGCCAGCCCCTTGCGCTCGGCCAACTCCGAAACCCGGCGGGTGATCACACCCGCCTCGGCACGCACCGTGGGCACCGGCGACGCCACCCCCGGCAGCATGACATACTCGACCTCGCGCAGGTCCTCGAGCTTTTCGGTGTTGATCACCGCCGAACGGGCCTCCAGGGGGACAGCGCTGCCGGTGTAGCCGGTCCCGCCACCCCGGGGGATAATGGTGAGTCCTAACTCGATACAGGCGTTGACGAGCGGGGCGACCTCCTCTTCCCTGTCAGGCAAAATGACCACGAAGGGGTATTCCACGCGCCAGTCGGTGGCATCGGTGGCGTGGGACACCCGCGCCAGGCCACTGAAATCCACGTTGTCCCGGCGCGTGATGCGGGCCAGCCGCCGGGCGACTTTCGCCCGCAGGCGGATCTGGTCCTCGAAACAGGTTGAGAAACGTTCCACCGCATCGCGGGCCGCGGCCAGCAGTTGCAGCGCCTTGCGGTTTTCGTTGGCCCTGCCCTCGAACTGGTCGAGCCGGTGCCGGAGGGCGCCGATCAGGGCCTGGCGCCGCTTCGGATTGTCCTGCAGATCGTCCTGCAGATAGGGGTTGCGGCTGATCACCCACATGTCCCCCATCACCTCGAACAGCATGCGCGCAGAACGCCCGGTGCGCCGCGATCCCCGCAGCTCCTCGATCAACCGCCACATTGCCTCGCCCAGGTAGCGAATGACGATCTCGCGGTCGGAAAAGGAGGTGTAGTTGTAGGGTATCTCCCGAATGCGCCGGTGCGGGTCCCTGTTCATTGGAGAATTCACGTGATCAGTGGATTGGAAATCGGTAGGTTTCCGGCGCCGGACACCTCCCTTGCCCCGGCAGCCTGATCCTGGGTTAGTTAGCGACCGAAGGCTCAAGAATAGACAATTGGCTCGGGTTTTTCTAGTGTAGTCCCCGTCCGTAAACGGCGGGTAGTAACGCGGCACGGGGATGTGCCGGGATTCTCAATGGCCTCAAGCCATTGAATACACAGGAACCGGGAAATCGCATTGCAAGATGAACATCTCAAGGAGAACCCTATGACCAAGCGTATGACTCTACCGGCTGCGATCGCGGCTGCCGCAATCTCAGCCAGAATGATTCCATGCCCATAACGGCGGGGGTTTTCCTGGATCTGGACACCATTGACCGGGGTGACCTGAATCTCTCGGGATTGCACCAGATCTGTCCTGACTGGCGGCTGTACGGCGCGACCCCTCCCGACGCGGTTTCTGAACGTATCCGGGGCGCGGCCCTGGTGGTCAGCAACAAGGTGGTTCTGGATCGCGCGGCCCTGACAGCCCAGGGACTGCGGCTGGTGTGCATCGCCGCCACCGGCGCCAACAACGTGGACCTGGCGGCGGCCCGTGAGCGGGGCATTGCGGTCACCAACGTGACGGGCTATGCCACGGCGGCGGTGCTGCAGCATGTCTTCGCGTTGATCCTGGCGCTGACCACCCGCCTGCCCGGATATCGGCAACTCATCCGAGCCGGCGCCTGGCAGCGCAGCGACCAGTTCTGCCTGCTGGATCTCCCGATTCGCGAGCTCGCCGGCAAGACGCTGGGTATCGTCGGCTATGGTGAGCTGGGCCGGGCCGTGGCCCGCATGGCAGAGACCTTCGGCATGGGGGTGCTGATCGCGCAGCGCCCCGGCAGTCCTCACCGGCAACCCGAGCGCCTCCCCCTGGAAGAACTGCTTCCGCGAGTCGACGTGCTGAGCCTGCACTGTCCGCTGGCGGACAATACCCGTGACCTGATCGGG
>JAUXGQ010000519.1 GCA_030621975.1 Gammaproteobacteria bacterium
CCCCCCTGGACCCCCAAAGGGTAAAAGGACAAAGCGCAGAGTGTCATAGGTCCTGGGCGAGACGAAAACCGATGAAGTAGAGCCTGCCGTCGGGGAAGTAACTGTCGCGGAACGCCGAGCGGAGGTGCCTCGGTCTGTCGTTCCAGGAGCCACCGCGGACCACACGCCGGCCGCACTCACCACCGCCTGCCTCTTCCCAAGCCGTTCCGTCCACAGGCGGTGAACCATTGTAATCGCCGTGCCAGCAGTCTTTCGTCCACTCCCAGACGTTTCCATGCACCTCGTGCAAGCCCCAGGGGTTAGCGGGCAGGCTGCCCGACCGCACGGTCTTCCCTCGGTAGACGCTGGTCTTGGCCCCGCAATCCATGTAGCCGTAGTTACCGTCGTAGTTGGCCTGGTCGGTGTGGATACAGTCCCCGGTCGAGAGGGGGGTCTTAGTCCCTGCCCGGGCCGCGTACTCCCATTCGGCCTCTGTCGGCAGGCGGTACGGCTTTCCAGTCTCGTCCCGAAGCCATTGCGCATAGGCCACTGCGTCATCCCAGCTCACATAAATTACCGGCCGGTCCCCTCGCCCCCAACTTTTTTTGTCTTTTGGTAAGGGGCGGCCGGTCGCCACCGCAAACTGATCGTACTGGTCGAAAGTCACCTCGGTGCGGCCCATGGCGAAGGGTCGCACCTGGACCTCATGGACCGGTAATTCATCGGATTGGCAGGTCTTGCCACTGACGCAGCCCATCTGGAAGGTACCGCCCTGGATCGGGATCATCTCCGGCCCTTGCGAGCCGTCTTTAAGGGTGTCGCGGAAGGCCTCCTGAGGCGTAACCTCGCCTTGATCATGCCCGGCGGTCGGCCTTTCCAATTCGCCGCCGAGCTCAACCCTGTATGTGGTGCCGACGTAGAAGAAGACCCCAACGGTCAAAGCCGCGACGACAAGCGATATCATCCCGATAACGACGCCTCGCCGTCCGGGTGTGACCGACGGCTCTGGCTCGGTGAACTTTGTCCCCGCTTCTGGCGCAGGCTCTGACTCTGCGCGTAGCGCAGGTTCTGCTCTCGGCCGGGGTTTCGGCTTTGGTTGTGCCACGAGCACCGGTTCAGGCTCTGTCTGCAACGCGGAGGATGCCTCCGGGCCGGATACTGGCGATGGTTGTGGGGGACCGGCGATCTTGCGGATATCTGTTACCAGCTTGCGGAACTCAGGGGCATTGCTGGAACCGCCCCAATCGGTAAAGTTGTCAGTGTGGATGTGGTAGAACTGGATCGGGAGCTCCAGCTTATTCTGAATCCGAATGGATACGAGCTTGTTCCGCTTTTTTGCCCAGGCCGATTCCGCTCTGACCCAATCAGAGTCTTTTGCGTGTTGCGACCAGACCACAACAACGCATCGAACCTGGGGCAGCGTGCGTTCGATAGCCTTGTCGAAGGGTTCTCCCGCACGAATATCCAGGTCCCACCAGAGCTTGAATCCCTCCGCCAACAGCGCATCGACGAGTTTTCTGACCCAGTCACGGTCTTTCTGCGAATAGCTGATGAAGATGTCGGCCATGTTCCTGTATTTCCCCGTATGGTTCTCTTTAATCTGGCGGAGGAGATGGACTGAGGTTGCCCAGGTATCCTCAGTGACAAGCAGATTATCACCTGATAACCGATGCCTAGCCAATCCTGCCGTTACTTCAATAACCCAGGGCAGCCCTGGGTGTTGTAGGGTGGATCAAGCGTAGCGGATCCACCAGAGCCGCGATGTTCGGTGGATCCGTCGCCGGGCTCCTTGATCCACCCTACGAAATGCTCCGCGTGCTGTCGGGCGCCTCAAGCGCAGTGCCGTAGGGTGGATCAAGCGTAGCGGATCCACCGAACAGAGCGGTTCTGAGCAAGACCTGGAGTATTACGGCAAGGAGCCAGGTGGATCCGCTGCGCTTGATCCACCCTACGGAATGCACCGGTTTTTGCGTAGTTCAGTCGATTACACCCGCAGATTACGCACCAGGGCGCCAAACCAGGACTCCAGGTTGATCTCATTGATATCAACAGCCCCTTTGATCAGCTCCGAGTGAAACAGGTCGTCACCGATATGCTCGCCGAGGGCCCGGTAGGCCTCGAACTGGGCCTCGCTGAAGAATTGATCCGCCGTGGTCTCGTGGGGAAAGGTCGGGTTGTTCCGCTGATAGTCCAGGATGTAGTCCCGCTCGTTGCCGGTCAGGGACGATTTGAGGTACAGCAGATAGCCGCTGTGCCCATCACCATAGTTGATTTTCCCAAGTGCGAAATGGGCCTTGGTAAATCCCGCTTCGTTTCGCTGCAGGTCGTCCAGATCCAGATGGATATCGATCCCGAAATCGATCCGGGCGTACCGGATAAGCTGCATCAGGCTCGGAAAGGCCATCTCCGGATCCGCCTCGCCGTCGATAGCGATGATGAACTTGCAGCGGCGCCGCAGCAGCTCGTAGATGCCCAAATTCTCGATGTGGCCGCCGTCCGACAGGTTCACGAACTTCCCGTTTTCATCGATGCGTCCGAACAGTTCCCTCCAGAGCGAGAAGGGTCGTGCGCCGAGCCCTTTCGGTATCTCCGTCAGTCGCTTCGGGTTGGGCAGCCAGTAGGCCAGACGTATATTGAGCAGAGAC
>JAUXGQ010000369.1 GCA_030621975.1 Gammaproteobacteria bacterium
GCCCCGCTCGATGGTGAACTCGAAGTCCTGTACCTCCTGGTAGTGGCTTTCCAGTCTGGCACGCAGCTCCTCCAGCTGGCGATACAGGTCGGGCATTTCGTCGCCCAGCAGGTGAATGGGCTTCGGGGTTCGGATGCCCGCCACCACGTCTTCACCCTGGGCATTGACCAGATACTCGCCATACAGCTTGTTTTCGCCGTTGCCCGGGTTGCGGGTGAAGGCGACGCCGGTGGCGCTGTCGTTGCCGCGGTTGCCGAATACCATGGTGCAGACGTTCACCGCGGTGCCGTTGGCCATGTCCCGGGTGATGTTGAATTCGCGACGGTAGTCCACCGCGCGCTTACCCATCCAGGAGTTGAACACCGCCTTGATGGCGATCTCGAGCTGTTGGTAGGGGTCGTTCGGAAAGGGCCGGCCGGTATGCACCTCCACTACGGCCACAAAGCGCTCGCTGACCATCTTGAGATCTTCCCCGGAGAGATCGAGATCTTCGGTTACACGGGCCTTCTCCTTGATCTGGTCGAATTCCGCGTCGAACCGCTCATCCGGAACACCCAGGGCGACCTTGCCGAACAACTGGATAAAGCGGCGGTAGGCATCGAATCCAAAGCGATCGTCACCGCTCTGCTTGATGACCCCCGCCAGGGTTGCGCTGTTCAAACCCAGATTCAGGATGGTATCCATCATCCCCGGCATGGACATGGCGGAACCGGAGCGGACCGAAACCAGCAGGGGATTGTCGGGGTCGCCGAAACGCTTGCCCGTCGCCTCCTCGACCGCCCGCATGTGGATGTGCACATCGTCCATGATCCCGGCGGGCAGTTCTGCCGACTCGGAATCCAGATAACTGAGGCAGGCCTCGGTGCTGATCACGAATCCCGGCGGCACGTTCAGCCCGATCCGGGTCATCTCGCAGAGATTGGCCCCTTTGCCTCCCAGAAGCTTTTTATTTTTACCGTCGCCTTCCTCAAAAGAAAAAACAGTTTTCCCGCTTAATGAATTCACTCTAGATTCCTCTTAACAATATCGCGCTGACCAATTCAGGCGCAGCCGTTATCGGCATGCCGTTCGTATGTTGATAAATCAGGCTCCCAGTCCGCTTCAGCCCGCAGCCTTGACGGGGATAAACAAGTGCGTCGGAAAACCGCGCGACACACGGAGAGCGCGGAGACAGCTTCACTCTGTTTCAATATTTTCGTGCGTGGCGTGGTTGGCAAAAACGGATAGGCCTCGATGCACTGCAATTATAGCCTTTAGACCGGACTTCTCACCAGGATTCGAAAATTTGGGTCGATCCGGCGGAGCAGGTTGGACGATCGGCCGCTTTTATATCGGTTATAATTCAAAATTCTTTCGTCCAAGACACATCTTCCAAGAAATAATGAACAAGACCTACGATCCGCACAGCCTTGAGCAGCGCTGGTATGAAACCTGGGAAAAGCAGGGTTATTTCTTCCCCCGGGGAAGCGCCGGCCGGCCCTATTGCATCATGATACCGCCGCCCAACGTCACCGGCAGGCTGCACATGGGACACGCCTTTCAGGATACCATCATGGACGCCCTGATTCGTTACCATCGTATGACAGGCGACCGGACCCTCTGGCAGGCGGGTACCGACCATGCGGGGATCGCGACCCAAATGGTGGTGGAGCGGCTGATCGAAGCCGAAGACAAGACCCGCCACGACTACGGCCGGGAGCGGTTTATCGAAAAGGTCTGGGAGTGGAAGGCACACTCCGGCGGCACCATCACCCGTCAGTTGCGGCGCATGGGCGCGTCGCTCGACTGGTCCCGGGAGAGATTCACCATGGACGAAGGCCTGTCGACAGCGGTACGGGAGGTCTTCGTGCGCCTCTACGAGGAGGGGCTGATCTACCGCGGCAAACGGCTGGTAAACTGGGATCCCGTCCTGCATACGGCGGTGTCCGACCTGGAGGTGCTGTCGGAAGAGGAAAGCGGGCATCTCTGGCATATGCGCTACCCGCTGACCAATGGCACCGGTGTGATGGTGGTGGCCACCACCCGCCCGGAGACCATGCTCGGCGACTGTGCCGTCGCCATTCATCCGGGCGACGATCGCTACAAACATCTCCTCGGCGAATTTGTGGAACTGCCGCTGACCGGCCGCCGCATTCCCATCATCGCCGACGAATACGTGGACCCGGAGTTCGGCACCGGATGTGTCAAGATCACCCCCGCCCATGACTTTAATGACTATGCGGTATGGCTGCGGCACCGGGACAAGAGTGATCTGCAGGCCCTGCCCCATGGCGGGCTGATCAACATCTTCAGCGTGGACGCCGCCATTCGAGACAACACCGCCGAGGAAGACGGCCTGCTTCCCGGCGCCTACATCGGGCTGGACCGCTTCGAGGCGCGCAAACGCATCGTTGCCGATCTGGATGCCCAGGGGCTGCTGGAGAAGATCGACGAACACAAGTTGATGGTCCCGCGGGGCGATCGCTCAGGCTGCGTCATCGAGCCTTTCCTCACCGACCAGTGGTATGTCAAGGTCGCGCCCCTGGCCAAACCGGCAATCAAGGCGGTGGAGAACGGCGATATCCGATTCGTACCGGATAACTGGAAGAACACCTATTTCGAGTGGATGCGCAATATACAGGACTGGTGCATCAGCCGTCAGATCTGGTGGGGTCACCGCATACCGGCCTGGTACGATCAGGAGGGCAACATCTATGTGGGGCGTTCCGAACAGGAGGTGCGGGAACGACACAAGCTGTCCCCCGAGTTCCATCTGACCCAGGACGAAGACGTGCTGGACACCTGGTTCAGCTCCGCACTCTGGCCCTTCTCCACCCTCGGCTGGCCGGAGGTTACCGACGAACTCAAGACCTTCTACCCCACCAGCGTCCTGGTGACCGGATTCGACATCATCTTCTTCTGGGTCGCGCGCATGATCATGATGGGCCTCAAGTTCATGGGCGAGGTCCCTTACCGGGAGATCTACATACACGGCCTGGTGCGCGACCGCGACGGCCAGAAGATGTCCAAGTCCAAAGGCAATGTGCTGGATCCCATCGATGTGATCGACGGCATCGATCTGGAGTCGCTGATAGAAAAGCGCACCAGCGGCATGATGCAGCCGCACCTCGCCGAGCGCATTGCAAACATGACCCGCAAGCAGATGCCCAAGGGTATTCCGGCCTTCGGCACCGATGCCCTGCGCTTCACCTTCGCCGCCATGGCGGCTACCGGCCGCGACGTCAATCTGACCCTGGAGCGCATCGAGGGCTACCGCAACTTCTGCAACAAGCTGTGGAACGCGGCGCGCTACGTACTGATGAACACCGAAGGCGAAGACTGCGGCCAGGCCGGCGGGGAGGTGGAACTGAGCGTTGCGGACCGCTGGATCATGTCCCGGCTACAGTCCACCGAGGCGGCCGTGACCGATGCCATCGAGGGCTACCGCTTCGATCACGCCGCCCAGGCTATCTATGAGTTCACCTGGAATGCCTACTGCGACTGGTATCTGGAACTGTCCAAACCCGTTCTGAACAGCGAAGCCAGTAGTGAGGCCGCCAAGCGCGGCACCCGCCAAACCCTGGTGCAGGTGCTCGAAGCCCTGCTGCGGCTGACGCATCCGATCATGCCCTATATCACCGAAGA
>JAUXGQ010000130.1 GCA_030621975.1 Gammaproteobacteria bacterium
GCCAATCCCAACTGACGGTTCAACTGCTTGTGTAACTGCCCCAACTGGACCCGACGAACCGCGGGTACAACAACCATCAAATAACCCGTATCATCCTCCAGGATTACACCTTTGGCCAATTGAGCCCCTGGAATATGAGCTTCCTCCGCCGTCCCCAGACTGCCGGTAGTATGCATATGGGTGAGCGTCTCATACTCAACACCTTCGTTGTCCAGGTATTCTTTCAAAGTTATGGCGATACCCATGATATTCCTCCACATAAACGGTCATCATCCCTCTACCGCGGCAATCCCGGAGCCCGCTTTCTCAGGCACCATAAAAGCCACCGACCACATCCTTTCAACGCTGGCAAAGCGCCAACTGAACCCACTTCGTATAATCGGAAGCGCTTTCCTAATCACAGACAGACAAAATACCACACAGCCTTTTTACCCTCTCTGCGTCACAGGCACCCCTTACCGCTAAGTAGAAACCCTATACGACATCCTTATAACTATATATATAGCCGAATTTGGATACTTTGCCAAGAAATGCGGAGTGTTTTCAGACGCCAATATATAGATCGAACACGATAGGCATATGCCTGCCATGTGCATTTAGCGATATACAATGAAATATATACTTCACTTTTTTACTGGGCAGTACAGCTGATTAGCGAAAGGCGGGATGGATCGGCGTTCCGAAACAGGGAGTTATTGTTTCGCGAGCCCTTATTTGCTCTCCCGGTAAAACCTCAACACCTTGTCCACATACTGCCGGGTCTCGGCATAGGGGGGCACCTGTTTCCCGTGGCGCAGCACCGCATTTTCACCCGCGTTGTAGGCGGCCAGTGCCAGTTTCAGATCGAATTCGAACAAATCCAGAAGATCGCGCAGATACCTCGCGCCGCCGGCCAGGTTCTCTTTCGGGTCGCGCCGGTCCACCACCCCGTAGCGTTCGGCGGTGCCGGGCATCAACTGCATCAGCCCGACCGCACCCGCGGGTGAGATAGCGCTGGGATCATAGGCCGATTCGGCCCTGATTACCGCGTGCAACAATTCGGGCTGCAGCCGATTTTCGACCGCCACCGCCTTGATGACCGGTGAAAAACGGGCGCGGTTCCGGGCCAGACGGCGGCTGGTATGGGTGCTGCCGGCGCGGGAACCGGGAGAGCGGGTGTGTCGCAGCAGCCGGTAGTTGCTACCCTGCATGGGCCTGTCGGTCAGATGAATGCGTCCCTTCAGATCCTTGTAGATGTAGATATCGGCACCCGCCACGGATACGAGCGTCCCCAGGCACAGAGCCAATGCCAGGGATATTCCTGATTTCACCCGCTCGCGTCTAGAACGCATCATTTCCTCGCGCAGCTGACAACTGCAAATTGATAGCCGAAAACTTCATTAGAGCTATTATCGTCCGTTATTCATCGGACTGGAGCCCCGCTCAACGACCACAACATTTCTTGTATTTCCGACCGCTACCACAGGGACAGGGCGCGTTGCGCCCCACCTTGGGTCCGGTGTGAGTAGCGGTCTTGGCGGGTACCAGTTTGCCGTCGATAAAGTACCAGACACCGTCCTGCTTGCTGAAGCTCCCGATTTCATGGTGGTGCTGTATCACCCCCTTCTCCCTGTAGGTGGCGATAAACTCCACCTCACCGCTGTCATCGCCTACGCCACCCCCCTGGACGGAAACCACCTGCAGATTCAGCCAGTCGGCCCGAGCTGCCCAACGCCGGGTGGCCTCCTCGTCATGATCGTCCCGGTGCTCCGGATGCAGGGAATGGGTCAGGTGGTCGACCCGGCCTTTGACGTAGGCCGTAAACCGGGAGCGCATCAGGGCTTCGGCGGTCTGGGGCACCGTTTCGCCGGCCAAGAGAGGACCACAACAGGCGTCGTAGTCGAGTCCGGAACAACAGGGACAAGAGGTCATACTATTTTCCTTGAGCTCACCCGGTTACTCATCCTTCAGGAGGCCGGGCGTTGTGGATTAAGCCGATTATTCGATAGCGTCCAAATGCAATGGGTCGGCATTATAACCTTTATGCCGCTGACTGAAAAAACCAACCCTCTTTTTTGCGATAGATGGGCGCGCCAAAAACTTCAAGCATCTACGTAACCGCTCACACTTACAAGTATCGACTCATGCTGTTACCCATATCTTAGTAGAAAAACTTTCTCACACGGAGGCACGAAGAAAAAGAGTAGGAAACCAGAAATCATCCGTGAGAACGACGCCCAGGTTTTTTGGCGACGCCTCGAACTGTAGCTGGGATAGCGTTGCGTGGAAAAAGGTGCAGAGCCTACCGCCATCCTGGCTTACGCCGTGCGCACCAAGATGCCAGAAGGCACTGCACGCACGACGCAATCCATGTCCCCCTGTCTACCAAATCGCCGCTCGGCTGCATCCAGACTACGCAGCTTGTTTTTCGTCCTTCTCCGTGTCTCCGTGTCTCCGTGTGAGGCTCAAGACATAACGGTTCGTTCTCTGAACATCTTCGTGCTCTTCGTGGTAAAAATGATATGTTTGATGCTGCGTGATCGGCTACGAAACTATAAACCCAACGCTTTCCAGTGCTTTTGCATGCGTTTGAGGGATACTGGATAGGCGGTTTTCAGCTCCTGAGCGAACAACGAGACCCGTAGCTCTTCGAACATCCAGCGTATCTCATCGAGGCGGGGATCGGAGCGCCTCTGGATGCGACACTGCTGATCCCGAGCCTGCCAGTCGCTGTACAGACCCTGCATCTCGCGCAGCCGCTGTTGATCCCTGGCTGCCGCTTGAACGAGTTTATCCAGGCGTTTCTCCATCGCCTTGAGATAGCGGGGAATATGGGACAGGATGCCGCTGGGGGTCGCCTGCAGGAAGCCGTGAAACACCAGCCGATCGAGTTGCTGCCGCATATCGTTCAGGGAGGCCATCCAGTTTATCTGGGTGGCGGAGGACAGGCGCTTACGCAGTCCCTGATAGGCCTCGAGGATCCGCGCCACTAACCGACAGATCTCCTGAGCCACAGCGATCAGTCCGGGCTGTTCCGCTTCGATACGCTGCCGGAAGGCCGCTGCGTCTCGAATCTCCGGTTTATCCTCGATGAAGGTCCGGTCGAAGATAAGTTCGATCAACTCATCCTCCAGAGCCTCCTGGGGACTCTCCAACAGGCCCTCTGCCGCCTTTGGCGCCTTCGCATATTGAAGCCGCATGCGGTTGAGCCCGGACAGGTTCTTTCTTAGATAACGGACCTCCCTGGCGAGTTGCAGCAGCAACAGGCGGCGCAGACCCCGACGGCTGGCCTGCTGTGCGCTGTGCCGGGAATCCAGCACCTCGACACTGACACTCCCGCCTTTGTCCACCAGGGCTGGAAAACCGGACAATTTTACCCCAGCCCGCTCCAGCGGCACGGTTTCCGGTAGACCTTCAAAGCTCCAGTCGGTAAGCCCCGACTGCTCCAACCCACTGGCCGGCAGGCGTCCAAAGCTGGCCAGTGCCCGGTCTGCGTAACGCCGCTTCAGTGCGTTGAGGTCACGCCCCTCGGCAACCCTGTGCCCGTCCCCGTCCAGCAACCGAAAGTTCATTTCCAGGTGCTGGTTCAGCTCCGCAGGGGTCCAGGCATCCTCGGGCACATGGACACCGGTCAGGACCTTGAGCTGTTCGGCAAGCGCCCGGGTCAAGGGTTTATCGGCAGCTACCATGGCCCGCAGACAAGCATCCGCATTATCAGGGATAGGCACGAAGGACTTGCGCAGCTGTTTGGGCAAACTCCGCATCAGGCCGATGATTCGCTCCCGCAACAGCCCGGGCACCAACCACTCGCAGCGCGCCTCCGAGACCTGGTTGATCACCTCCAGTGGGATCAGCAGGGTTACACCGTCCGCCTTGTGACCGGGATCGAACTGGTATTCCAGTGGTAATCGAATAGCATCGAATTGCATGCTATCTGGAAACTGCTCATCCGAGACCTGGCGCTCCTGAACCGGCATCAGGTCTTCCAGGCGCATATGCAACAACTTGGGCTGCTCCCGGGTCGCCTTACGCAGCCACTTTTCAAACGCAGCGGCTGAATAGATGCCCTCAGGAATGCGCTTGGCATAGAACTCGTAGTGCACCTGCTCGTCCACCATCAGGTCACGGCGACGGGACTTGTGCTCCAGATGTTCTATATAGTCGATCAGCTCCCGGTTGTGGCGAAAAAACGGCGCTCGGGTACTGAAATCCCCCTCCACCAGGGCAAAACGGATGAAGATCTCCCGCGCCTGCTCCGGGTCTATGGGACCGAAGTTCACCTTGCGGCGAGCCGCCAGCGTCAGCCCGTACAGGGTCACCTTGTCGTAGCCCGCCACCTGGCCGCGCTTACGCTCCCAATGCGGCTCCGAATAACTGTGCTTGAGCAGATGCCCGGCCGCCGCTTCGATCCACTCCGGGTCGATGCGTGCCAGCGTACGCCCATACTGTTTACTGGTCTCTACCCGCTCCGCCGCCATGATCCATTTCGGCGGTTTCTTGAACAGACCGGAACCGGGAAATACCCAAAACCGGCTGTTACGGGCCCCCAGGTAGTCCTGCTCCTTACTCTTGAAGCCGATATTACTCAATAGGCCGGTGAGCAATGCGCGGTGGATCTCCTCGTAGCTCGCCTGTGCCTGATTGTCCCGGAATCCCATTTCATGCAGCACCCCTCGCAGTTGATGCTGGGTGTCATGCCATTCCTGGACGCGGGTGTAGGAGAGGAATCGCTCCCGGCAGAGTTTGCGGAATTTGTTGCGGGTCAGGTGGCGTCGCTGCGCCTCGAGAAACGCCCAGAGTTTGAGATATCCCACAAAATCCGACTCGCCCTGAAAGAATTCCCCATGCTGCTGATCCGCCGCCTGCTGTTTGTCCAATGGCCGGTCTCTCGGATCCTGCACGCTCAAAGCGGCCGCGATCACCAGCCCCTCGCTCAGGCAGTGAGTAGAGGCAGCGGCCAACAGCATACGGGCAATGCGGGGATCCACCGGCAGGCGTGCCAATTGCCGGCCTAGTCGGGTAAGCCGCCGCTCACCATCCACCGCATTGATCTCGAGCAGCAGACGGTAACCATCGTTGATCAGTCGCCGATCCGGGGACTCGACGAAGGGGAAATCGTCGATCTCGCCAAACCCCAGCTGCTTCATCTGCAATATGACGGCGGCTAGATTGGTGCGCAGAATCTCCGGCGGAGTAAATGCCTGGCGCGCCTCATAATCCTGTTCCGGGTACAGCCTGATGCAAACCCCGGCACTGACCCTGCCGCAACGCCCCTTGCGCTGATCGGCACTGGCCCGGGATATCCGCTCTATCGGCAGTCGCTGTACCTTGCTCTTGTAACTGTAACGGCTGATCCGCGCGTAGCCGGTATCGATCACATAGCGGATCCCCGGCACCGTGAGGGAGGTCTCGGCCACATTGGTGGCGAGTATGATGCGGCGTCCTCCGTGGGACTTGAAGATGCGGGCCTGGTCGGCTGGTCCCAATCTGGCGTACAGGGGCAACACCTCGGTGGCCGGCATCCGATGCTTACGCAGGCTCTCGGCGGTCTCCCGGATCTCCCGCTCGCCGCTGAGAAACACCAGGATGTCACCCCGTTCGCGCCCCGAAAGCTCATCCACCGCGTCGACGATCGCCTGCTGCATCCCCTCGTCCCGTTCCCCTGCCTCCTCTTCCGGGGGGCGGTAGCGCAACTCCACCGGAAACGTACGCCCCGATACCTCGATCACCGGCGCATGATGAAAGTGCTCTGAAAAGCGGGCGGGATCGATGGTAGCGGAGGTGATGATCAGCTTCAGATCCGGGCGTTTCGGCAACAGCTGGTGAAGATAACCGAGCAGAAAATCGATGTTCAAGCTGCGCTCGTGGGCCTCGTCGATGATCAGGGTGTCATATTCATTGAGATAACGATCTCTCTGCACCTCGGCCAACAGGATGCCATCGGTCATCAATTTGATATGGGTTTGCGGCCCCACC
>JAUXGQ010000327.1 GCA_030621975.1 Gammaproteobacteria bacterium
CTCCGGCCGCAGCTCTCCTCCTGCTATCTCACCAGCGTTCCGGACGACCTGGACGGCATCTACAGCGCCATCCGGGACAACGCCCTGTTGTCCAAATACGCCGGCGGGCTAGGCAACGACTGGACCCGGGTGCGGGGCATGGGGGCCCACATCAAGGGCACCAACGGCAAATCTCAGGGGGTAGTGCCTTTTCTGAAGGTGGCCAACGATACGGCGGTGGCAGTCAACCAGGGTGGGAAACGCAAGGGTGCGGTCTGCGCCTACCTGGAAACCTGGCACATCGACATCGAGGAGTTCCTGGACCTGCGCAAGAACACCGGGGACGAGCGGCGCCGCACCCATGACATGAACACGGCCAACTGGATCCCGGACCTGTTTATGAAGCGGGTCAACGGAGAGGGCGACTGGACCCTGTTCTCTCCGGACGAGACGCCGGACCTGCACAACCTCACCGGCCAGGCCTTCGAGCAAGCCTATTGCGCTTACGAGGAAAGGGCAGCGCGCGGAGAGATGCGCGTGGCCAAGACCATCAAGGCCCAGGATCTGTGGCGCAAGATGCTGAGTATGCTGTTCGAGACGGGTCACCCCTGGATCACCTTCAAGGACCCGTGCAACCTGCGTTCCCCCCAGCAGCACGTCGGCGTGGTACACAGCTCCAACCTGTGCACGGAGATCACCCTCAACACCTCGGACGCCGAGATCGCGGTCTGCAACCTGGGCTCGGTCAACCTCTCGGCCCACGTGGATGAGCAGGGCCTGAACCTGGAAAAGCTGGAGAAGACCATCGGCACCGCCATGCGCATGCTGGACAACGTGGTGGACTACAACTACTACAGCGTACCCCAGGCCCGCAGTTCCAACCTGCGTCATCGCCCGGTCGGCTTGGGGGTCATGGGCTTTCAGGATGCCCTCTACAGGACCCGCACCCCCTATGCCTCCGAACAGGCCGTCGAGTTCGCCGACCGCTCCATGGAAGCGGTCAGCTATTTTGCGATCAAGACCTCTTGCGATCTGGCCCGGGAGCGGGGTCGTTATTCCTCGTTCGGCGGCTCCCTCTGGAGTCAGGGCGTGTTGCCCATCGACTCCATCGATCTGCTCGCGGCGGGCCGCGGCGATTTTCTCCAGGTCGACAGATCCAGTGCACTGGACTGGGACAGCCTTCGGGAACGGGTAAAGACGGTTGGCATGCGCAATTCCAACACCATGGCCATCGCCCCCACCGCCACCATATCCAACATCTGCGGCGTGAGTCAGTCCATCGAACCCATCTATCAGAATCTGTACGTCAAATCGAATCTGTCCGGCGAGTTTACGGTGGTCAACCCCTGGCTGGTGCACGATCTCAAGTCCCGGGACCTGTGGGATGAGGTGATGGTCAATGACCTCAAGTACTACGACGGCAGCCTGATGCCCATCGACCGGATACCGGACGACCTCAAGGAGCTCTACGCCACCGCCTTCGAGATGGATCCCCGCTGGCTCGTGGAGGCCGCCTCCCGGCGTCAGAAATGGATCGACCAGGGTCAGTCCCTGAACCTGTACATGTCGAAGCCGGATGGCAGAAAACTCGACAACCTGTACAAGCTGGCCTGGGTACGGGGACTCAAGACCACCTATTACCTGCGCTCCATGGGGGCCACTCACGTGGAGAAATCCACCATGGTCGGCCGCGCCAACAAACTCAATACGGTCGCCTTGGAACCGGAAGACGCCCAGGTCTGTTCGATCCTTGATCCGGATTGCGAGGCCTGCCAATAGGTAGCGCGCATCGCCCGGCATCCCGCGCCATAGAAATCAAAACCACCATTAGGAGTCCGCACCATGTTGAACTGGGATGACCCACTGAGCATACCAGCGACAAAGACCGAAGATCCCACGCCACCGTTCTCATCCGGCGGCGGTGTCCACCCGCGTCCAGGCGACGGCTTACAGGATAATGCCATGCTCATGGCCACCGCCGGCGCGGCGCCCGCGGTTAACCCTGATCCGGCGGCAAGCCTGGCGAATAATCCGCATCCGGCGGCCAATCCCCTGCGCGGCGGCAACATCGGCTTCGAGGACCTGCAGATGGGGGCCGAGCGCATCCGGGTCGATGACAAGCAGATCATCAACTGCCGGGCCGACCTGAATCAGCTTGTGCCTTTCAAGTATGACTGGGCCTGGCAGAAATATCTGGATGCCTGCGCCAATCACTGGATGCCCCAAGAGATCAACATGAATGCGGACATCGCCTTATGGAAGGACCCCAACGGGCTTTCCGAAGACGAGCGTACCGTAATCAAGCGCAATATGGGGTTCTTCTCCACCGCCGACTCGCTGGTGGCGAACAACCTGGTGCTGGCCGTATACCGCCACATCACCAACCCGGAGTGCCGGCAGTATCTGCTGCGTCAGGCCTTTGAAGAAGCCATTCACACCCATGCTTATCAATATGTGGTGGAATCGCTGGGCATGGACGAAGGCGAGATCTTCAACATGTATCGGGAAGTACCGGCGGTTGCTAAGAAGGCGGAATGGGCCCTGCCCTTCACACAGTACTTGTCCGACCCCAATTTCTACACCGGCACACCGGAAACCGACCAGAAGCTGTTGCGGGAACTGGTCGCCTTCTACGTGATTTTCGAAGGCATCTTCTTCTACGTCGGTTTCGTCCAGGTGTTGTCCATGGGCCGCCGCAACAAGATGGTGGGCACCGCCGAGCAGTTTCAATACATCCTGCGCGACGAGTCCATGCACATGAATTTCGGTATCGATGTAATCAATCAGATCAAGATCGAAAACCCGCATCTTTGGACGGATGGTTTCAAGGAAGAGATCGCTGCGATGATCCGTGACGCGGTGGCGCTGGAAACCCAGTATGCACACGACACCATGCCCCGCGGTATCCTTGGCCTGAATGCAAACACGTTCGAGGAGTATCTGCACTTCATCGCCAATCGGCGCTGTTCGCAAATCGGTTTGCCGGAGCAATATCGAGGCGCCGCCAACCCGTTCCCCTGGATGTCCGAGGTCCTGGACCTTAAAAAGGAAAAGAATTTCTTCGAAACCCGCGTCACGGAGTATCAAACCGGGGGGGCGTTAAACTGGGATTGAAGCAGATATATAATCGGCGATGCATTCTCAGCCCGGTTTTCTCACCAGGCGGACCGGATAAAGGCCGCCTTTTGGTTGTCAAACGAACCGGGTTGAGGGCCAATTGAAAACGGCCCGCTACCCTTGTTTCAGGAGATCTGAATATGCACGTCGATAGAAACATCGCTACGATGCAGCCGAAACAGACTCGGCTCATTCGGGCTCCTTTGCTGGGGACCACAGACTCCTCTCCCTCTGACGACGAGCCGGAAGATCCCAACACGAGTCGTTTCGTTGAGCCCTACCGTACAGATGCCGACCAACGCACCGCCATCCGGCGGGTGCTTGACGACCTGAACGTCAGTGATGAGGAAGGCCGGCGCATCTTTCTACTTGCCCTGGAATACGAGATCGGGGCCTTTCAGCAGGTGGTACTGGAGCATCTGGAACCTATTGAGGAAACAGGTCCGGCCGATGAACGGCTGAGCGATATCGCCAAGGCGGCGAAGCAGCTTTTAGATCTGCTGGATGCCGCGTGCGAAGAAACCAGGGCCCACATCCTGCAAGGCATGGTCAATGCCGACATCTTCAACCGCATCGCCGATACGCGCTACCTGGCAAGCCTCCAATGCGAAATCGACAGGCTCGCCTGCGCTTGCCAAACGGGCATCGAAGCCGATCGGCGCCAACAGGGCCCTGTCAATGAAGCAAGCCGAAGGTTCATCAATATGCTTGCCAATGTCTATTCCGAGTGTTTCGAAACCAAACCCACGTACGAACCCGATGAGCCCTTCGCC
>JAUXGQ010000304.1 GCA_030621975.1 Gammaproteobacteria bacterium
CCCCCGCTCGACCCCTCGGGCGATATGATGTCCGCCCCGTTATGGGACGTGGACGAACAGGAGCTGGTGAAAGCGGCGGAGCGCAAACTCACGGCCCTGGCGGAGCAACAGGGTTTGTCCGACTGCCGCCGGGAGGTGTTGATCGGGAGCGCGAAGCGTGAGATTGCCAAATGTGCCGCAGACTGGCAATGCGACCTGATCATCATCGGCTCACACGGCCGGCAGGGCATCGGCCGACTGCTCGGTTCTACCGCGGTCGGAGTTCTGCACAGGGCCCATTGCGACGTGCTGGCGGTGCGGGCGGAAGAGGATGCCTGAACTGGCCGCGGGGGAGACTGCGACGGAATTTCCGGTCTCCGGCATGTCTTTTCCCAGGAAACGCCACGCGAACTTTCCCTGTCATGGGGCCTGTTTCGAGGTGCGAAATACCGAAAAAGGCCCTTGCAAACAATGAGCTGAAACTCTATTATCCAGCCCCTTACATCAGGCGCGTAGCTCAGTGGTAGAGCACTACCTTGACATGGTAGTGGTCGGTGGTTCGATCCCACTCGCGCCTACCAGTTTCCGCCGGGACTCGAGAGCCCGTCGGATTTAGGACCGTCCTTGCGCGGAAAATTCCTGACGCTTCGGACGCCTAAACCCGACGGGATGGATCGAGGCTCAAAAACGTGAAGTTATTTTGAAGCGAGCCCCCAGGGTCCGGTATGTTGTTCATGTGGTCCCTCGTACCGACCACCACTGAAGATAGAGGTCTCATCGTGCCGGTAGTCACCCTTCCAGACGGTTCCCAACGCAGCTTTGATCACGCGGTCAGCGTCAAAGAGGTGGCCGAGTCCATTGGTCCGGGCCTGGCGAAGTCCGCTCTGGCCGGGCGCGTCGATGGCCGACTGGTGGATACCTCGTTCGCGATTCAAGAGGATGCGGGTCTGGCCATCGTCACCGAGCGGGACGACGAGGGTGTGGAGATCATCCGCCACTCCACCGCACATCTGTTGGCCCAGGCGGTCAAGCAGTTGTTTCCCGCCGCGCAGGTGACCATCGGGCCGGTCATCGATAACGGCTTTTACTACGATTTTTCCTTCGAGCGGCCGTTCACCCCGGAGGACCTGAGGGCGATCGAGGCGAAGATGACGGGATTGGCCAAGGCGAACCAGCCGGTCAGCCGCTCGGTCATGCAGCGCGACGATGCAGTCCGCTATTTCCGCGACATGGGGGAGGAATACAAGGCCGAGATCATCCAGGACATCCCGTCCGATGAGCCCCTGTCGCTGTACACCCAGGGCGAGTTTACCGATCTCTGCCGCGGTCCCCACGTGCCCGGCACCGGCAGGCTGAAGGCCTTCAAGCTGATGAAGGTGGCGGGCGCCTACTGGCGCGGTGACTCCAACAACGAAATGCTGCAGCGTATCTACGGTACCGCCTGGGCCGATAAAAAGGCGCTGAAGGCCTACCTGCACCGTCTGCAAGAGGCGGAAAAGCGGGATCACCGCAAGATCGGCAAGGCGCTGGATCTCTTCCATACCCAGGACGAGGCGCCGGGCATGGTCTTCTGGCACCACAAGGGCTGGCAGATCTATCTCATCGTCGAGGCCTATATCCGCGACAAGTTGAGCGAGCACGGCTATCAGGAGGTGCATACCCCCCAGGTGATAGACCGCAGACTGTGGGAAAAATCAGGCCACTGGGACAAGTTCGGTGACATGATCTTCATCACCCATTCCGAGAACCGGGACTACGCCATCAAACCGATGAATTGTCCGGCCCACATCCAGATCTACAATCACGGACTCAAGAGTTACCGGGATCTGCCGCTGAGGCTTGCGGAGTTTGGTTCCTGTCTGCGCAACGAGCCGTCCGGAACCCTGCACGGGCTGATGCGGGTGCGCAGCTTCGTCCAGGACGATGCCCACATCTTCTGTACCGAGGACCAGATCCTGCCCGAGGTCTCGGCCTTCATCGATCTGCTGTTCGAGGTGTACCGGGATTTCGGTTTCGAAGAGGTATTGGTTAAACTCTCCACCCGCCCCGATCAGCGGGTGGGTGAGGATGCCTTGTGGGACAAGGCGGAGAAGTCCTTGGAGGACGCCCTCAATCACAAGCAGCTGGAGTGGGAACTGGAGCCGGGCGAAGGGGCCTTTTATGGCCCGAAGATCGACTTTTCACTCAAGGACTGTCTGGAACGGGTGTGGCAGCTGGGCACCATCCAGTTGGATTTTTCCATGCCGGGGCGCCTGGGGGCGCATTACATCGCCGAGGACAACAGCAAACAGGTGCCGGTGATGCTGCACCGGGCGATTCTCGGGTCGCTGGAACGCTTTATCGGCATCCTGGTCGAGCACTACGCTGGCGCGCTGCCGGTCTGGCTGGCCCCGGTGCAGGTTTCGGTGCTCAATATCACGGACCGGCAGCGGGAGTATGCCGAGGCGGTGGCAAATTCCTTGCGCAAACAGGGCGTTCGGGTAGCGCTGGACTTGAGAAACGAGAAAATTGGCTTTAAAATTCGTGAACACACTCTGCAACGGGTGCCTTACCTGCTGGTGGTAGGCGACCGTGAGGTGGAAAATGGCACTCTGGCGGTGCGGACGCGCACCGGTAAGGACTTGGGCGGCATGTCTGTGGATCAATTCAGCGACCACCTGAGGACTGAAGCCGGGGACCGGAAAACTTGAAGCTTGCCTCGATTGAAAGCTGGTGCTTAGAACCCATCGCTTTCCTCCCGGGCGAGCTTTTGCTTATTTAGGAGGAACCCGATATCGCTGCGAAAAACAAGAATCGCCTGAATGACGAGATCACAGCTCGCGAGGTCCGCCTGATAGGGGCGGACGGGGATCAGGTGGGAATTGTCTCTTTGGCTAAGGCAAAGGAAGTGGCTGGAGAGGCCGATCTGGATTTAGTGGAAATCGTACCCAATGCCGAGCCTCCGGTGTGCAGGGTGATGGATTTTGGCAAGTTTGTGTTTGAGCAGAAAAAGCAGAAACAGGCGGCCAAAAAGAAGCAGAAGCAGGTTCAAGTAAAGGAAGTGAAGTTTCGCCCAGGAACGGGGATAGGGGATTATCAGGTAAAGCTACGCAACCTGATACGTTTCCTGAAAGACGGGGACAAGACCAAGATTACCATGCGGTTCCGCGGTCGCGAGCATGCCCATCGAGAGCTGGGTCTGGAACTGCTGAAACGCGTCGAGGCCGATCTCGCCGATTACGCAGCGGTTGAGCAGCAACCTCAGATGGAAGGCCGGCAAATGGTCATGCTAATGGGCCCCAGAAAGAAATAGTTTAAATTTGAATGCGGAGTAGAAAGCAATGCCCAAGATCAAAACAAATCGAGGCGCGGCCAAGCGCTTCAAGAAGACGATAGCCGGCGGCTTCAAGCGAGGCCAGTCGCATCGTCGCCATATCCTGACCAAGAAAAGCACCAAGCGGAAGCGCCAGCTGCGTTCTCCCATCACCCTGCATGCAGCCGACGTGCGTAGCGCCCGGCGTATGTTGCCCTATTGCTGATCTGAACAAACAGGATATTAGTCATGTCAAGAGTAAAACGCGGCGTAACAGCGCGCGCAAAACACAAAAAAGTGCTGAGCGAGGCCAAGGGTTATTATGGTGCGCGAAGCAAAATCTATCGGGTCGCCAAGCAGGCCGTCATCAAGGCGGGTCAGTATGCCTACCGTGACCGGCGTCAGAAGAAGCGGTACTTCCGCGCCCTGTGGATCACCCGCATCAATGCGGGTGCGCGGGAATGCGGTCTGTCCTATAGTCGGCTGATGAATGGTCTGAAAAAGGCGGGTGTCGAGATCGATCGCAAAGTGCTGGCGGATCTGGCCTTGTTCGACAAAGCGGCCTTCGCGAGTCTGGCGGAGAAGGCCAAGACCGGTCTTGCCGGTTAGGGCTCGCGCCAAAATAAATTTACATTTATGGGCGTCGAGGCGCCCGTCTGACAAGGCGTAACAACGCAGGAATATTTGTTATATTTCTAGTTGTTACAACGCGGTCAGGCG
>JAUXGQ010000337.1 GCA_030621975.1 Gammaproteobacteria bacterium
GTATGATATTGTTAATAGACAATATTACCATTCGTTGGACTAGGACGCTGAGAGGTTATGTGCTGCATCTCGCAGCGAGATGACAAGCGTCATTGGGTCAAGCGGGGACTCGAGAAAGCCGTTCCGCACATAAAATGTTTTTGCATCTTCGGACAGCGCGTGGACGAGTAATGCTTTAACCCCGGCGTGTTGCGACACCGATACGGAACGAAGCACCGCGTCCTTTAGCAAGCTCCGGCCAAGCCCTGCATGTTGCCACTTTTCATCAACAGCTAATCTCCCGAGCACCATTACCGGAATAGGATTCGGCATGTTGCGGCGTATTTTCTTGGGTGCGTCGCGATGTTCCACACTGCCTGTAGCCAGAGCATAATAACCGATCACTTGTCCATCATTGCAAACTACGAAGGTGCGGGATGCCCCGGTAACTTCATTCTTAAGGGCGCGGCGCTTTAGCCATTCATCCAGCACAGATGTACCGCAGGCGAACGACTCAATGTCGTGAGACATTGTGATCGGTTCCGGTGCGGTTATTTCTCCCACGGTGACTTGCTGTTCAACAATCTACGCAGTGCCGGGTTGTCGTTGACCGGTGCATTGAGAAGCGCCTCAAATGCCTCATAGACTTCGCCCTCCACTAAGAAAAGTCGCCGGTCGAGTAGCACGTTTTCGGCCTCGCGGCAGGCCGCTTCCAACATAAAGTCCGAGCGATTTTTATTGAGCATCGCTGCCGCCTTGTCAATCAGATTGCGCTGTGTGAGTCGGGCGCGGATATTAATGGGAGCTTCACGATTCTGCGCTTCTGCCATCAGGGTAGCCTCATATTGTGTAGACAGGGAGTATACATGCTTGTATATCTAGTGTCTATACATCTCCCAGAGACAACGGGGTTCTCACATTCCAACACACCGCTTCCCTGGGTGAAATCTGAGAACGAACCGCCTTTTGTTTGCGCAGGCCTTCGAGGAAGGTTATCCGTGTGTTACGCCGGTTCGATTCCTCCCCAACTTTCGAACTGGGTTATAATCGAACCACAGCCAGCCTTACCGGAGGCGTTCTGTTGCCAGAAGTCGTCGACCAGTCTACCCGCTATACCTATGTTGAATACGCCACCTGGCCGGATGAGGAACGTTGGGAGCTTATAGATGGGCAGGCGTATCTTATGACGCCGGCCCCCTCCACGGAACACCAAAGGGTTTCCATGAGGTTGGGATCTCAGATAGAGGTCTTTTTCCGGGGCAAGTCCTGTGAGGTATTTGCCGCCCCCTTCGATGTTCGTCTGCCGGCAAATGCAGCGCAGGAAGACGATGCAGTCGACACCGTGGTGCAACCGGATATCCTGGTCGTCTGTGAGCCGGCCAAACTGGATGACAAGGGCTGCCGGGGAACCCCTGACTGGATCGTCGAAATAATCTCACCTTCGACTGCCTCCCAGGATCAGATTCGAAAACTGGACCTATATGAACGCCATCGGGTGCCGGAATACTGGATCGTCGACCCGCTGAACCGCATTATCACGGTTTTCGTCCTATCGAATGGCTGTTACGGAAAACCGCTCTATGTCGAGGCCAAAGGCAAACTGGCGCCTCGGCTGTTCCCGGAACTCGAGGTGGACTGGGAACTGATATTCCCGGAATAGCACATACAGACAAAGGAGGGAGCGCCCGAATTCAGCCCTATATGAGAAACCCTCTTGTAATCAATAATCTCTGCGCCCTCTGCGTTCTCTGCGGTGAAATATCCGGGCTGATCTAAACCAGGTGAAATGCTAAAGGTCGTACACAGCAACCGACTCGAAAGGCTATTCGACCGTCTCGCCGAGGTCCTGGAGTGCCCTGTCTCCAGCCCTTTGATGCCGGAAACCATCGTCGTCCAGAACCCCGGCATGGGGCGCTGGATCACCATGCGGCTTGCCGAGCGGCTGGGGGTCGCCGCCAACATCCAATACCCGCTGCCGGCCGGCTTCGTGTGGGCCCTGATCAGGGATCACATACCGGACCTTCCCGAGCGCTCGACCTTCAATCGCTCAATCCTCACCTGGCGGATCATGGATCTGTTGCCCGAGTGTCTGCACGAGCCGGGTTTCGAGGCGATCGACGCCTACCTCGCCCGCGAGCCGGACGACCTCAAGTGGTACCAGCTCTCCCGGCGCCTCGCGGATCTCTTCGACCAGTATCTGGTCTACCGGGCCGACTGGATACAGGGGTGGGAGGAAAGACGAGAAGGGCACTGGCAGGCCCTGCTGTGGCGCCTGCTCACCTCGCGGGGCGACCGCAATCACCGTGCGGGTCTGCTTCAGGGCTATCTGCGAGACGTGCAAGCGGGCAGGCTCAGGCGTGAAGCGCTCCCCGAGCGGATCTTTGTGTTCGGCATGGCCGCCCTGCCCCCCATCTACCTGGGCGTGCTGGAAGCGATCGGGGCCCTCACCGAGGTTTACCTGTTCGTGCTCAATCCCTGTCTCTCCTACTGGGGCGATATCGTCGACGAAAAAACGCTGGCGAGACTGCAGGGGGCATGGCGAGACAAGGGTCGGCCGGATGTTTCCGCACTCTACCCGGTGGGCAACAGCCTGCTGGCCTCCCTGGGCAAACTGGGCCGGGACAGCCTCGAACTGGTGCACGAAGCCCCTTGTGAGGACGAAGAGGCCTTTGAGCTCGATCTTCCTGACAACCTGCTCGGCGCAGTCCAGGAGGACATGCTGTTGCTGCAGGAATACGGCCAGGACGAAGGACCAGGCATCCGTGCGCTGGCCGAAGACGACCGCTCGGTCGAGGTCCACGCCTGCCACGGGCCGATGCGCGAGATCGAGGTGCTCTACGACCAGCTTCTCAGTCTCCTTGACGGGCACCCCGACCACCCGGGCCTGCGCCCTTCCGACATCGTCGTGATGACGCCGGACATCGATGCCTACGCACCCTATATCGAGGCCGTGTTCGGCGCCGCCTCGGGCAAGCGTCGGATCCCCTGGTCCATCGCCGACCGCACCCCCCCGTCGGAACATGCCCTGGTACAGATCTTCCTGCAACTGCTGCGCCTGCCCGGCAGCCGTTTCGAGGCCTCCGAGGTAGCCTCGCTGCTGGAGGTCCCCGCCATCCGACACCGGGCCGGGTTCGATGAGGCGGGGTTCGAGCGGGTCCTGCGCTGGATACGGGAGTCGGGGATCCGCTGGGGCCTGGACGATGAGTTCCGCAAGGCCATGGACATCCCGGATTCGAACCAGAACACCTGGAGCTTCGGGTTGGACAGACTGCTCCTCGGCTATGCCATGCCGGTCGGGAGCCCGAGTTACCGGGGGATTTCACCCTATACCGAGATCGAGGGCTCAGACGGCGAGGACCTGGGTCGGCTGCACGCCTTTATCGATGGACTCAAGAACCTGCGGCAGCAACTTGCCCGGAAGCATACGCCGCAGGTCTGGCGGCAACGGATCGGCGAGCTGCTGGCCCTGTTCGATCCGGGCACGAACGGGGATGATGCCCATGCCATCGAGCTGGTCCGGGACGCCATGGACGCCTTCGTGGAACAGACGCAGAGCGCCGACTTTGCCCGCCCGATCGGCATCGAGGTGCTGCGGGATTACCTGGCGACCAGTCTGCGCGAACGCACCCCCCTGCACCGCTTCCTGACCGGAGGGGTGACCTTCTGCCGCATGATGCCGTTGCGCAGCATCCCGTTCCGGGTGGTCTGTCTGATCGGGATGAACGATCGCAACTATCCCCGCCAGGAGCGGACGCCCGGGTTCGACCTCATCGCCCGGGACCCTCACCCCCGGCGCGGTGACCGTTCCCGCCGGGA
>JAUXGQ010000500.1 GCA_030621975.1 Gammaproteobacteria bacterium
ATGTTCTGAACACGTCCCAGTTCGTAAACAACACGCTGAATAATAACGAAGTGATCAGGCTGGTCGAAGGGTTCCTCCAGGAGTATGGACCGGACTTTGAGCAAACCGCAGAACAACAGGAGACAAATGTGGTGCCCCTGAACCCGAAAACCGGCACCATGGCAGCACAATGAAGGATGAACCCCGCTATTTCGCGCATGAGTCCGTTTATATCGATGAGCCATGCACCATTGGAGAGGAAACCCGCATCTGGCACTTCTCGCACATCATGCGCGATTGTGTGATCGGGGAACGGTGCAATATCGGACAAAACGTCGTCATTTCACCGCGCTGCATCATTGGCGACAATGTCAAGATCCAGAATAACGTTTCGGTCTACACGGGGGTGGTGCTCGAGGATGACGTGTTCTGTGGGCCATCGGCCGTCTTCACCAACGTGATTAATCCGCGCTCGCATGTACCGCGCAAGGATGAGTACCGGCAGACCGTCGTAAAGCAGGGGTCCAGTATCGGAGCCAATGCAACCATCGTTTGTGGTATTACACTGGGCCGCTACTGTTTCATCGGTGCAGGCGCGGTTGTCACGCGCGACGTCCCGGATTACGGGCTGTGTTATGGCAATCCCGCACGGCTTCGTGGATGGGTATGCGGGTGTGGCGACAATCTGAACCTCGGCATATCAGCAGAGGGTGTGGAAACAATCGAGTGTCAATCCTGCGGTCTTCGTTATCGTCGTGACGGCCTGAAGACCGGGTTGATCAAGCAAGAGGACAATGAAAAATGAAGCAGAATCTGAACAGGGTTAGTGTAAGTGAACAACCGGCAGTACCCCTACTCGACCTTAAAGCCCAGTATGCTCAGGTCGAAGAGGAGATATCGGAAGCTCTCCGGGAAGTTTGTGCATCCCAGCACTTCATCCTTGGTCCGGGCGTAAAGAAACTGGAGGAAGCCGTCGCCGAGTACTCTCAGTGCAGCGATGGAATCGGTGTGTCCTCGGGTACCGACGCGCTGCTGGTGGCACTGATGGCACTGGATATCGGTCCCGGTCATGAGGTGATCACCACCCCCTATACTTTCTTCGCCACAGGCGGCTCGATCACGCGGACTGGAGCCCGCCCCCTGTTCTGTGACATTGACCCTGTCAGCTACAACCTGTCACCCTCCTGTGTGTCGGAGCTGATCTCGAACCAATGCGAGATTCGCGGGGACCAGCTGGTCAATCGCAGTACCGGTGGCATCGTCAAGGCCATTCTCCCGGTTCACCTCTACGGGCAGATGGCGGATATGGATCCAATCATGGAGACAGCACGCCAGTACGGCTTGAAAGTCGTGGAAGACGCCGCCCAGGCAATTGGCTCGGAATATCCGGGGAACCGGCGTGCCGGGAGCATTGGAGATATCGGCTGTTTCTCCTTCTTTCCGAGCAAAAACCTCGGGGCCTTCGGTGATGGCGGCATGTGCACAACCAATGACCCTGAACTGGCCGAACGCCTGCGGGTACTGCGCGTACATGGCGGAAAACCCAAATACCATCATGCCCTCATCGGCGGAAACTTCCGGCTCGATGCACTGCAGGCTGCTGTCCTGCTTGTCAAGCTCAAGTATCTGGATGAATGGACAACCAAACGCCAGGAAAACGCCCGCTATTACGACACGGCATTCCAGCAGGCAGGTCTGGAGGGTTATATTTCCACACCACAAGCATTTGCAGGATACCGCCACATCTACAACCAGTATGTCATCCGTGTCGAGCGGCGCGATGAACTCAGGGCGTACTTGACAGAGGCCCGAATTGGCAGCGAGATCTACTACCCCATTCCTTTGCACATGCAGAAGTGCTACGACCACCTTGGCTATCAACCCGAAGACTGCCCGGAATCGGCTCGTGCCGCAAAGGAGACACTCGCGATCCCCATTTACCCGGAGTTAAACAGGGAACAACAACAGTGGGTCGTGGAGATGATCTCGGGCTTCTATCGCTAAGCCATGAAACTCGTCAGCATCGTCGGTGCCCGCCCGCAATTCATCAAGCTCGCGCCGCTTGAGCGGGCGATCGAGGCGCACAACCTCAAGGGCGACAGGCCGATCGACAACACCATCATCCATACGGGCCAGCACTACGATAAAGGGATGTCCGATATCTTTTTCGAGGAATTGAAGATCCCGCGTGCCCGCTTTCATCTCGAGGTCGGCTCCGGCCGCCACGGTAGTCAGACCGCCCACATGCTGGAGAAGATCGAGGAGGTGCTACTCGACAGTCCGCCCGACATGGTCGTGGTTTATGGAGACACCAACTCGACGCTTGCCGGCGCACTCGCGGCTGCCAAGCTTGAGATTCCTGTTGCTCACATCGAAGCAGGATTGCGCAGTTTCAAACGCAGCATGCCGGAAGAGATCAACCGCCTGGTCGCCGATCACGTCTCCGACCTGCTGCTGGCCCCCACACCCACTGCAATGGAAAATCTGAAAAACGAGGGCCTGTCTGAAAGAACAGTATTTACCGGCGATATCATGCACGATGCGGTATTGTTCAACCGTAAACTGGCGAGACAGAAGTCGGACATACTCGGGCGGCTGAAACTGGAACCGGGAACGTTCGGACTGGTAACCGTTCACCGTGCCGCAAACACGGATGACGGGCAACGGCTTGAAAAGCTGTTAGGCGCCTTTAACGAGGTCGCGGCCAGTGGCTTGCCCCTGGTTTTCCCGATGCATCCCCGTACCTCAGGGAAGCTCAAGTCGATGTCCGGCCACTGGTCCCCGCAA
>JAUXGQ010000357.1 GCA_030621975.1 Gammaproteobacteria bacterium
CTGATTGAGGGAAACGGCGACCGTGTGACCTGGACCGCAAGGCGTCTACCCTGAGGAGGTACTGAGCATGCTTCGAACATTGGGATTCCTATCGGGGGTCGGCCTCAGCATCGCGGGATTCCTGCTGGTGCTGGAACCGGCCGACTTACTGCGGATGCAAGCCTCGACGACCTCCGCACTGGCGCAGGTCCTGCCACAACAGGGGGATTCTTTCGGACCCCGGGTGGATCGGCTGCGCGATGTCCTGGCAGCCGACCAAGGCCGTCCGGCACACGGGGGGCCCCCCGCCCCGCAGCCGATTCAGGGGATTGCTTCTGGCGCTGAAAAGCAACCTGCCGACCCGGAAGGGCTCGCGGGGGACCCCGCCTCCCCGACGCCACTGCAGGGCCAGACCATAACTGCCGCCGAGCACACGCCCGTCGACGTAGAATCGCCCGAAACGCCGGACCTGGTGTCCCGCAACCACCTGTTCTGGAACCCCTTCCGCAGTGAACTGGCGGCGCAGGGGTTCGCGGGTCGCCTGAGCTCCGCCACCGATGTAGCGGTGGTGGTTGTCGAGGCGGGACCGGCAAGCTACCGGGTGGGATTCGGCTATCGGGACGACGCAGAGCGGCGTGCGCTGATTGAGCGGATCGAGACGGTTACCGGACTGGAGCTGGAATGATGCTGCGTCCTGCCTGTTGTCTGCTCCTTTGGGTTTCACTGGGGATTGCCGCCCCGGTCGCAAGCCTTGCCAAGCCAACGAGCGAGGATCTGACCATCGAAGCCCGCTGGCGCGTGTTCGCCGAATCCGGGGAACAGCGCACATCGGCCCCGGTGTTTCCCTTCGCCCATTGTTTCCGGCGGGCCGCGGCAACCCATGACCTGCCCGAAACCCTGCTGCTGGCGGTAGCCAGGGGCGAGAGCGATTTCGACCCCCAGGCACGCTCCGACGCCAACGCCTACGGGCTGATGCAGATACTCTGGCCCCAGACCGCCAGGCACCTGGGGATGACCCGGTTATCACAGCTGCTGGATCCCTGTACCAACGTCGAGGCCGGGGCACGTTATCTCAAGGAACTGCTGCAAAAGTACCAGGGCAACCTGCATCGCGCCCTCGCGGCCTACAACTACGGACCGTCCCGGATACCCGTTTCCGGGGGGGTGGTACCGGCGGGGGCCACCTGGTACAGCGGCTATATTCTGCGCCACCTGGACTATGTCCTGAGCAGAAACGGCCAGCGCCGCTCCGATCTCGGACCCAGGCCGTACGCGGCCGACGATAAGTGGTTCATCATTCGTTTCAAGCGCCCTTATCGGGCGGCGTCCTTCGTCGCAAGCCTGCAGCCGAAGTTTGGGGATGTCCGCCTGGATTGGTTTCAACGCCCGGATACCGGGTTCGATGTGGTGATGTCATACCAAAACGAGAAAGATCTGCGCCGGGGAAAACGGCTGTTGTCCGAATTGGGATTCTGATCCGGATGTTCATGCTCAGTTGCGCAAACGCGACGGCCCCGTCGCACTCCAGTCAACAGATGGAGCGTACAAAATGAAGCTATTGCTAGTGTTCAGAGTGTTGCAGATAAAGGCGGGCCTGCTGGCCTGGGGCGCGCTGGCCCTCGCCGGAAGCGGCGATCCTCAGGGTTTTCGGGACTACGCGCCGGTGGTGAGCGTCGAGCCGATCCTGGAGACCTCATACGAACCGGTGATGCACCGGACCTGCGCCGATCCTCAGGCATTGGCACCCGGGTCCTATCCTGTGGCATCGACCATCGGGGAAGACATCCGCCATCAGATACGCCTGTTCCGGGCGCGGGATGACTGTCGCACCGTCATTGAAACAGACCGGCAGGCGCGGGTGACGGGCTACTGGGTGACCTACCGCTATCGCGGACGCACATCCAGGACCCGCCTCTCTTACGACCCCGGCTCCCGGATGCCGGTGGATGTCAATCTTTCGCCGCTCCCCTGAAGCGGGGACGTAGCGGGTGCCCTGCACGGGGAACACGGCCTTTAGCCTTCATTTTCACGAATTAACCGCAGAGGACGCAGAGGACGCAGAGGAATTTACAGTTTACGTTGAACGGTCCTGTATGTTTTGCAGTACGAAGTGTAAGCACTCCCGATCCAGCCCAGTATTAGAAACCCCTTTAAATTCAAACAGCTCTGCGCTCCCTGCGTCCTCTGCGGTGAGAAATTCGGGTTAGGCCTTTAGGGGATCGGTTCGCCGGCGAACGCAGCAAATACGCGGAGGACGTTCGCCCGCAGGCGGGCTCCTACGGAGTTAGGCGCCTTAACTCGGGCGTGGCTGTGTTACGGCGGTAGACGCGGTGCGTTCCCAGGAGTAGCTGCAGTCGAGTTCCGACAATACCGCAACCAGCCCGTTCTCCCCGCCTTGCACCACAAGCGACAGCGGCGAGCGCTTGCCGAAGCGCCGATGCCCCTGGCGCATCCAGCGCTTTCCCATCTCCGCACTGCGCGGATAGGTGGTGCGCAGGGCCTCGGCGATGCGCAATAGAAGATGTACACGCTTCATGACCTGCGGGTTATCCGGGAAAGGCGTGCTGTCGCGGTACTTGCCGAGGCTGCGTACCTTGACGGTCTCAGGCAGGTCCAGCACCGCCATCATCTCCTTGGCCTGCAGACCCCAGTCGTCAAGCAGGTTCATGGTGGTCCGGGTAAGGACCATGCGTTCCTCGCCGCTCAGTTTTTGCATCGTTTCGTCCTGTACGGTACGACCGGGGTTTTATACGGCCCGCAGGCTAGGTTCCCGGTGATTCTATCACGCAGGCAAACGGATTTTACTTTTAAACTTTACGGTTATTGTCGCGAAGGAGCCTCACGGGGCGTTTTGGGTAGTGTGGAATCCCGCCGGAATCCCTCATCAGCTCCATCACGTTCTCTATAAAGCTCGTGGCTGACCCCGTGTAGGAGCCCGCTTGCGGGCGAACAGGGTCGATACGCGGAGCAGTTCGCCCGCAAGCGGGCTCCTACGGGTCGGAAAACGTTTTTTCAATCGAATGTGACGAAGACAATCAATATACCCGTTCGATGCGATAACCCTGCCCCTGCAACAGATTCAACACACCGGCCTTTCCCGGCAGGTGCAGCGCCCCCAGGGCCACGAACGCACTGCCCTCCTTCAGTACCGGCAGCAGCCGCTGTGCCATGCGCTGGTTGCGATCTTCAATCACACCCTTGTTCAGTCGTCGTCCCAATTCTGAATCGCTGGCGCCCAGATGCGTATTGTTCAGTTCAACCAGTGCCGCCAGATCGCGCCTCACATAGGCAGAGAGCAACTCCTCGTATAACGCCGGAAGTTCATCGAGACCCTCCAGGGTGGCTTGCAGAAGCAGCGTCTGCTCCTCATCCGAAAGGCTGTCGAAGGGAGCCAACTGTTCCTGCACGGTCTCCAGGCCAACCACCTGCTTTCCCTGCTCCAGCGCCTGTTGATACAGAACGATATCCAGGTAATCTCCGCTCGATGGTGCCGGAATACTGAGCAGGGTGACCAGCGCCCAGGGCTTGAACCGGCGACAGGCGGTCACCGGGTATCCCAGTTCCCCAGCTGCCTCCATCGCTTGCCGGTATAAGCTGGGGCCGATGATGTCCTCCAGATCCCGTCCGTCTGTCAGCCGCAATACCGCCATGGACTCCATGAGGGTGGCCTCGTCCATGAGTACCTCCATGGCGAACCGCTCGGCGTCGTCGAACGCCTGCCGCACCGC
>JAUXGQ010000159.1 GCA_030621975.1 Gammaproteobacteria bacterium
CCCTACGTCTTTGATTATAGGTAAACGGGTTGGCCGAATACGTACCAATCGTCGTAGGGTGGATAAGGCGCGCCCAAGGGTTTCCTAACCTGCACCGGAGTTACACGCGCCTCATCCACCAAGCCGCCAGGACAGTTGCCAAACACATTGTTTTGAAGCCTGGTTAGATAGGCGGGTAATCAGGAAAGATTCCGATCGATTCAGCGCGAATTTTTTGCCAGCGTATAGGCCCGCATGGAGAGCAGCGTATTAGCCAGAAACACCAACAGGGTGAGTGTGTTGAACAGGCCCCCCCAGTGGCGAGGCATAATCTGGGTGGTCAAATCACCCCCGATCCGTATCGCGAGAAAGAGGTGAAGTAGGATCACATGCAGGTAGAAGGCCGGCCGGTACGACATCCCCCGGCCCAGTATCGCCGGGAAAATAACCGGTGCATGTCCGAAAATCATGGAAAAGACGTATCCCAGAAAGAAGGCATGTAGTACGGCGTCATACCTCAAGCCACCGAAATCGGCGCCGAATAAAACCAGCAACACCCCCGACAATGCCAGCCAGGCGTATCCCAAGAGCAGATTAACGGCAATAAATCGCGTCAGACCGGTTTGACGAACCGTGCGCCGGGCGACGTCGAAATTCCCAAGCCATAGCGCGATTGCGATCATGCCGATCCCGAGTACGCGTACGCCCAGATCCAGTTTCAACAAGCTTAAAACCAATCCCGCCACGGCCACGAAAACGAACAACAGGATCTGCCACTGCTGCGTTTTGGACAAAAACAGCAAGCGTCCCAGTTCCATTCGCTCCCCGGTGATGGTCAGAAGCAGAAACCCCATCCACCACCAGACCGCCACCGAGACGGGTTCGCCCCGCGCCAGAAACAGGTTACCGACCACCAATGCGATGGCACCCAGCCCCATAACCACATGAAACCAGGCGAACCACCGCGACGTGAATACCAGGTTTACGCCGACCAGCACCAGGCTTCCCGAAAGCAGCAGGAACAGGGCTGCGGAAGGCGCCTGCCCCGAGATCAATGCCAAGCCCCCCAAGCCCGTAAGCGCGGGAGCCAGATACCCCCATAGCCTGTCTAAGGCCACTGCCCGTTCCAGACCGATCACCGTGCCCAGAAAAGCGCCGACCATCAACGGGCCGTGGTTCAGCGCCAATGAGCCAGTCAAAACGGGCAGGTCCCAACCCAGGCGCTGGGTTCCTCCCCACAGGGCGGTGAGCAGGGAAAGCATGCCCAGGACCAGCAGGGGGATACGCTGATAGGGTTTCAGGCTCACGGGGTTAACCCCCGCCCAGCAGGTTCTTTGCCGCTTCCGACATGCGCTCCGGCGTCCATAGGGGGTCCCGGACCACTTGAACCTCGACTTCGGAAAGCGACGGAACCTTGCGCAGAATGACCTGGCGGACCTCTTCAGCCATGCTGACGTGGACAGGACAACTGGGCGAAGTCGTGGTGATATCCACACCTGCCCGATCACCGCTGACGATCACCTTATACACCAGGCCCAGATCCACGATACTGACGCCTACTTCGACATCCATTACCTCCGTCAGGGCGTCCCATACCGCCTGCTCGACCGGGTTTTGCGCTTTCTGTGTCATTTACATTCCTGGGCATCAAACAAGGACAATACTCTACAAGCCGGGCGCGTTAATCACCTTCGGGTGAATAAAGGATGACGTGTTCCTGCTCATTCGGGTCGTTGCGTACCACGATAGCCCGGGCCGCTTCGGTCGAGCTCAGATTGATCGGCTGGTGAGGAACGTTCGGTGGGATAAACAGAAAATCCCCGCTCTCCGCTATCAGGGATCTCTGGAGCCCCTTCCCGTAGCGCGTCTCGACCCGACCTTTGAGCACATACACGGCGCTCTCGAAGTCTTTGTGGTAATGAGGCTCCGCGGCGCCGCCGGGAGGAATGATCACGAGGCTCATGGACAGGCCCTTGGCGCCGACGGTCTTGCCGGAGATTCCCACGAAGCTCGGCAGCTTCTGCAAGGTCAATATCCGTGGCGGCCCCTTCACCACAATGACCTCGTCGTCCTGGTCGTGTAGCGCCCCCTGCGGGTTCTCATGCTCGTCGGCCAATGCAGCAACGTGCCAGATCAACAGGATCGCCTGTATGATTTTCGTTAGCGGCCCCATCCTAACCTCCCGGCTTTGCTGCAAATGGTGAACATCCTGTATTGCACGCCGATTTATAGTATGTTCTGGATGCCTTTGTCAAAAGTCGACAATTCCATGGGTCCTGTAGGCTACCCCTTTGGCGGCAGACCTATTATCATTTTCCGACACCGGGGACATCGCGGCGTTCCCGGCCTTGGAATCCAACTCCGTCAGAGGGCAATGCTCCGCATGACTTTCAGCGAACTCGAGGCGCGAAGAATCCAAAAGCTGGTTGGCCAATTCATTGAAAAACGCCGCCCATCGGCGCATATACGAAGTCTTCTGGACCTGGGGTTCCGGGTAAGGGGACAAAGCGTCGAGGTATTCGAAATCCGCCCGGTGTGGCAGAACCCCAACGAGCGAATCGAAGAACCCGTTGCCAAAGCCACGTATGACAGTACCCGCCGTGTTTGGGCCGTCTATTGGCAGCGGGGAGATCTGACCTGGTGTCGTTATGATCCTGACCCGGAGGTCAAGGCACTCGAAACCTTTATTGAACTGCTGGACGACGACCGACACGCCTGCTTTTTCGGATAGATTCCGAACCCTGGTGAGATATGCAGGCTAGCCCTGCCCTTTACCCACATGTCAGGTGGATTAGCAGCGCATCAGCACGCGCCATGAGCCCCATCACAAAGGCAACCACGGATGAACACGGATGGACACGGATTTTTTTGGGGTAAACGAGAGCAGGCGAATAATCGGCCAGGTCAACTCTCTATCGAGAAGGCAAGGGAAAAACAAACACCATCTGTGTTAATCCGTGTCCATCCGTGGTTAAGAGCTTTTGCAGTATCTAGCCAAGCGTAGTTTTTTTCAGAACTGCGAAGGGGCCTCCCGGGATGGGTCACCCACCACACACAGTAGGATCCCACAGGTCGTCATAGTGGGTTTCATGTGGGCCTAAGACGATCATTTGTGGGTAAAGGGCAGGGCTAGCCCGGCGCATGACCGTAGTGGAACAACATGAGCGAATTCATCCCGTAAAGGATAAAAAGGAAAAAACTTGTCCAACCCGCGATACCCAGGACCTTGAACCTGGGGCGAACATACAGTCCCACGATCACGGCGCCGGTCATGATCAGGGCCATGATGGCGGAAATCAGGTGTGCGGGAGATACGGCACCGTAAAGGGAACCGGGCAGGTAGAAAATATCGTCCAGCGCCAGGATCAGGATATTGAACAGATTGCTGCCAAGGATGTTGCCCACGGCCAGATCGATGGCTCCCAGCCGCAATGCGGCCAGGGTGACGACCAGTTCCGGAAGCGAGGTGCTGAATGCGGTGAACAGGGTTCCGGTAAAGCTCTGATGCCAGTGCATCAGCTCCGCGATATCCGCGGACACGTAGGGAAGCCAGATGCCTGCCGCGATGACCACCAGCGCCGCGCCCCCGTAACGCAAAGCCAACTGGGCGAGAGAAAGCCGGGCGTAGGCATCGGGCTCACGGGGGCTTGAGACATTGTCACGGCTCTTTTCGTAGCGGAAGACCGTACGCATGGCAATCAGGTAGAACAAGATAAGCAGGGGGGTAACCCAGCCGACATGGGCCAGGCTGGGCGAACCGCCGAGTCCGTCGGTGAGCAGGCCGATACCGGCGAGACCGATCAACACAATGCCGAATCCAGCCGAGAGTATATGTCCCCGTTGCGCATGCGCGTAGACTGGTTTTCCGGACTTGAACAGGTCCATAATGCCCAGAATCGCCAGATTGTATACACAACTGCCGAACACATCGCCGGCGGCTATATCCGGCACTCCCGCCGCGGTGACGGCGGAAATACCGGCGGCCAGTTCCGGTAGAGACGTCACCGACGCCATCAATACCAACCCGATCCAGGTGCCACCCAACCCCGTCTTGCAGGCAATAGCATCGCCATAGACGGCCAGCTTGACGCCGGCAACGCCGATCGCTGCCAAACACAGCGCATAGGCCGACCAGGCCTGAAGCAGGGGATTGTCCATCAGCAGATCAACACCCATGGTGGGACATTCGCAATATTGCCGGAACGAGGACACAAAACACCATCCAGGGTGCACAAGGCGCGTGCAGTGTACCCTACAGAATCAGCCTGGCATCCCGATTCAGAGCGGCTTCTTCAATCCGTAGGAGCCCGCTTGCGGGCGAACCGGCACCGCGCACCGAATCTGTTCGCCGGCAAGCCGGCTCCTACGGGGGGCGGTTGTCCGATACGAAATGGCAGCATGGGGCTCAAAGCCTAATGAACGATATCCTGCCGGCGCTCGAGATCTCCACCGGTCCCTGCTCGGCGTGCGCCTGGTGCAATTCCCCGTCCAGGCTGAAGACACCGTCCATCCATAAGCGAAGGCTCTCGGTATTATGGCTGTGGTAACCCGCCTGCGGGGTCAGCCGATTACCCGGTCGCCCCCGCAAAAGCGCGGGGAGATTGCGCAAGAACCTCTTCGGACCGGCGCGCAGCGCCGTAAAGCGCAGCGCACCGGGCTCGGTCCCCCAGAAAGGCCGGAACCCCAGCACCAGCCGTTCCAGGGTGCTGATCAGAACCAGCATGACCCGCATCTCCTGCGCCTGTCCGGCCCCCAGCGCGAAGCGGATCGGCGCGCTCCCGGCGAAGGCGGGTTCATTGCGCAGGATGCCGTAGATGGCACGCACCAGCGTCACCGCCGGGGCCAGTTCATCCCTTATCCCCCGGGTATGGACGCGTTGATGGCAGTATTCCATACCCTGGATGAGCGCCCCGGCACCGAAGAACAGGCCGCATTGGGGTCGCGCCTCGGGTTGCGCCCGCACCTGCAGTACGCTTCGATCGACGGTCTGCCAAGGGGCTTGAGGGTTCTGCAGACCCGCCAGCAAGGTGCGCATGGAGTCGAGCAGAGAACGCCGCCCCCCACTGATATCATAGGCGGACATATTGGTGCTGCCGCCGGGCAGCAGGGCGAGTTTCGGCAAAGGGTCGAACGGACGCTCATTCAAGAGAAACGTGAGCGCCGCCTGGACGGTGCCGTCGCCGCCGTTCAAGGCCAACACGTCCACCCCTTGTGCCGCCAACTCACCGATCGCTTGGGCCGCCCCTTCCGGTGTGGTGGCCTCACGCCACAGCACCGCGGGCTCCGACGCGAGCAACGCATGCAGTTCGGGCAGGGCCTTGCGGTTACGCCCACTCAGGGGATTGCTCAACAGACCAATGCGCACAAAGTCACCAGAACTCGGCGGGCGGTGCCATGCCTTATGAAAAATCAAGGCGTTTTATTGTAAACTTAGGTGCGCGCACCAGCAATAACCGCGCATGGTCTCCTACGCCATGACTTCTGAAGACACCCTGTCGGGCTTCTGCTTCGCGCAGATTACCGACCTTCATCTCACTTCGCTCGCG
>JAUXGQ010000254.1 GCA_030621975.1 Gammaproteobacteria bacterium
CGCCGCTAGTCTCCTCCCCGGCTTCGCTCTGGCAGGGGCGATACAGCAATTCGTAGGCAACGACCCGCTTGTGCCGGTCGTATATCGCCTGGCGTCCCACGATTATTTCGGTCCGCGAACTGGTTTCGCAGGCGGGTGGCGCGCAGGTTGATGCGTTCGGGTCCATCTGATTCTTTGTTAAACCTGATTCGCTATAGGGGCGGGCGTGCTCTCCCGGGTCTTGTTTCCGGACGGCGGAACGGGCAGCGTTCGGCGGTGAGTATGCAACAGTTCCGATGCCGCGCCGGCGGGGAGCGGCTTGCTGAACAGATAGCCCTGAAGTTCATCACACCGCATGCTGCGCATCAGGGCCTCCTGCTCCGGGGTTTCCACCCCTTCCGCTACCACATTCAGGTCCATGCTGTGGGCCATGGCGACGATCCCGGCCACGATGGCGGCATCACTGGGATTGTTCACGATATCGGGCAGGAAGGAACGGTCGATCTTCAGGGTGTCCACTGGAAAATACTTCAGATAGCTGAGCGAAGAGTAGCCGGTGCCGAAGTCATCTATGGCAATCGTTACGCCGAGCTCGTGCAGACGGTTCAGGTTCTCCACCGTCAGCACCATGTTTTCCATCATCACCGTTTCAGTCACTTCTATCTCCAGGTAATGGGGATCGAGCTCACACTCGCGGAGAATCGCGACGACCTGATCCGTTATCTCGGCCTGGCGAAGTTGCAAGGTTGACAGATTAACAGCGATCCGCAGACCGGTATGGCCCTGCTCGATCCATGTCTTGAGCTGCCGGCACGCGGTTCGCATCACCCACTCGCCGATAGACAGAATCAGACCGGTATGCTCCGCCAGCGGGATGAACTGGGCGGGGGACACCATACCGCGCTCTGGATGACGCCAGCGGATCAGTGCCTCCATACTGACAATCCCCTTGCTGACCAGATCCACCCGCGGCTGATAATGCAGTTCGAACTCCCCGTATTCCGCCGCATGGCGCAACTGACTCTCGAGCTGAATCCGTTCCAGGGAGCTTTCGTTGATATCCTCGGAATAATATTGCCAACTGTTGCGACCCAGCTGATTTTTCGCATGGTGGCGGGCCGCGCCGGCGTTTTTCAGCAGGATCTCCGGGGTTTCCCCATCGTTCGGAAAGACGCTGATACCTATACTGCTGCTGATATAGAACTCATGTTCCTCGATCTCGATACATTCCGACAGGGTATCGACCAGACGCTTTACGATCCAGGTGACGGACTCCACGCTGTCCACTTCGGACAGCAGGACACCGAACTCGTCGTTACCCAGCCGCGACACGGTGGGACTCGAATTTTCGCTGCCGAACACGGACACAGTGTCCACCTCGCGCAGGATCTCCAAAAGACGCCTTCCCGCCTCGCTCAACAGGCGGTCACCGACCACATGACCGAGGGTATTGTTAACCCGCTTGAACATGTCGATATCCAACGACAGCACCGCAATAATCCCACGATTACGCCGCGCGCGCACCAGGGTCTGTTTTACCCGGTCGAAGAACAGCATCCGGTTGGGCAACCCGGTCAGACCATCGTAATTGGATTGAAACTCGAGTTCGCGGGAACGCTCCTCCAGGGCCAGCTCCAATTCCTCGATACGCACCTGCAGTTTCTGGCTTCTCACAGGCCCCTTGATACTGCGCTCGTCTTCGGCCGTATCCCCTACCATGGTGAATTCCTGTCCCGCGTCTTTAGGCAGGAACTGGCATTCACTCCTGTGATCGAAACGGATGGCACGATTACGTCCACTCTTCTTCGCCACGTAAAGGGCCTGATCCGCCTGGTTAATAAGGTCTCCGGGATTTATGGCACCACACTCCAGGGAGGCGATCCCGAAACTCGCGGTTATCCGCATACCGAACGTGAAGCGCACCTCCCGACCTTCCTGGAGCTCCTCGCGCAGGCGCTCGGCCAACTCCGTGGCCCCCTCGATGTCCAGCCCCGGCATAATGACACAAAACTCTTCTCCTCCGTAGCGGCCTACCAGATCCTCGGTACGCGATTTGTTCTGCAGGATCCCGGCCACCACTTTGATCACCTTGTCTCCGTTGGCGTGCCCATAGCGGTCGTTGATGGATTTGAAGTGATCGATATCGACCATGATGCACGAAAGCTCTCCGCCATCGCGCCGCACCCCATTGAACGCCGCCTCGAATTTCTCGAAAAACGAACGCCGGTTGAGGCAGCCGGTGAGTGAGTCGCGCATAGCCAGCACCTTCAATTCCTGATTCTGCCGGCTGATCTCCTCCTGGGTCCTTTCCAGTTCCTCCAGTGTGCCTTGGAGCTCGTTATTTTTTTCCTCCAGCGCCGTCATGTCGCTGAACCCCACCAAAGCGCCCCGCTTGTGCCCCTTGCTGTCGAGGATAGGGGTGCAGTTAACGACAAAGGTCCTTTGCGGACCGGAGGGGGAGTCCAGCGTCATGAAAATCCCGGTCTCCTGAGTCCCGTGCTCGATGACCCGCTGCCAGGGGCATACGGCCAGCTTTTCCCCGGAATTCCAGTCCCGAAATCCGAGCTCCGAGGCCTTGCCGCCTTCCAGCTCCTCCGACGACTTTTCCAGCTTGTCCGCAAAGGCCGCGTTGGCGAGTACGATGCGCTGTTCCTCGTCCAGGATCATCACCCCTTCCGGGAGCACATCGAAGGCAGCTTTCACCCGCCTGGGTATGGTCCCGGAAGGATCCAGTTGCTGCAGTGTTCTGCGCGTGAACACCTCGTAGCTTAAAAAGCCGCTCAACGCCAGAAAGGCAATAATACCGACCAGAGATTCACCCAGTGAGCCCAGCATGCCCTGCTGCCGCGGCGCCCTGAAATGCAATTGAACCGAACCCCACTGCCGGTCCCTCTCATAGATGGGTACCCGAATCTGCGAGGCGGTTGGACCCTGTTCGCCGCCCTCTGACCAGCGCTGCCGGTGGTTTCCCGCCTCGGCCAGCACAGCGCCTCCCTCGATCTGCACAGCCCCCGAAAGGAGATCGGGGTTCCAGGCCACCGCGGCGTCGAGGGTCTCTCGAATAAGCGGTTCGTCGCCGCGCTCCACCGCCGAAGATAGACGTGCTGCCAGAGACTCGCCGACCTGCTTCCGCGCGGCCTGCAGCACCTCGGACTCGTCGGAAGTCCATCCCAGCATGTCGCCGACCAGCAGCAGACTTATTGCGAACAGAGCCAGACTGACGCTGATCCGGATCCCCGGCGACAGGTGCAACTTCAGCATTAAGTGCTTCCTCGACAACTGGGCCTGAGACAGTCAATGCACCGCAAAGACCCGTAACATCGTGTTGTAACGGGATACCCGTTACCCGAATGCGCCCGTACCCGCGCCCGGGTCCTTCAACACGGCAACCGACAGCGCCGATTTCGGGGCGCCAGAAAGGGTGGTTCTTATTCCTTCAAAGAATCGGCCCGCCGACCCGATTCTTTAGCAACCTGCGGCGTGCGAAAGCCCGGCCGCGAACGCGGTTCGGACGGGGTCCTCAAACCTGTTATATTACAGCCCTTAACCCTGACAAAGCCTCATTCAGGTTGCCTGTCAGGGTTAAGGGCTGTAACTAAATGGGGTGCCTCCGAGACCACTTCCGCCGGGCGTTCCAGCATGCGATTCCGAAACAACGGAAAGTTTATGTCCATCTCGATTGAACAAGTCATTCACAATGCCAGTTTGATGTCATTGCCCGATCTCTACCTGCGGCTGAGGTCGGTACTGGGGGACCCCGAGTTCTCGCTTGCGAGTGTGGCGGACGTCATCAGTCAGGATCCGGCGATCACCACTCGCCTGCTCAGAATGGTGAACAGCCCCTATTTCGGCTTTGTGCCGAAAATTGATACGGTCTCGCGGGCGGTTAGCATGCTGGGCACCCAGCAGGTTCACGACCTGGTGCTGGCCACCTCGGTGGCAAAGGTCTTTACCGGCCTGTCAAGCCAGGTTATGGACATGGCCGCTTTCTGGCGCAGCAGCGTCTACTGCGCCGTTTTGTCCCGCCAGTTGGCTTTCCGTTGCCGCCTGCTGGACAATGAACATTTGTTCGTGGCCGGCCTGCTGCGGGATATCGGCCACCTGCCGATGTACCAGAGTATTCCCGAGTTATCACAGAAGGCTCTGCAGCGGGCCAGGTCCGAGGATAAGCCCCTGTTTCGCATAGAGAGGGACTTGATTGGATTCGACTATGCCCAGGTCGGTGGTTCGCTGATGCAGAAATGGGCTTTACCAAAAAGCCTGTGGGAAATCGCCCGGTATCACACCGAACCGGGAAGAACCCGGGAACATTCATTGGAAATTTCTATCATGCACATTGCCAGCGCTGTTACGGAGGGGGTTTCGCTCAAGAAAGAACCTGAAGAGTGCCTGATGCATATCGAGCC
>JAUXGQ010000342.1 GCA_030621975.1 Gammaproteobacteria bacterium
CAAACCCTGTTGCTCCGCCAGGGCCGTGAGTTTGCGCTCCGCCGCTTTCACCAGCTCCTGTTCGTCCACGTCCCATAACGGGGCGGACATCATATCGCCCGAGGGGTCGAGCGGGGGGATGTATTCCACCACATGCAGCAGCAACGGCTGGGCCTGAAACTGCTCCGTCATACGTCTCGCGCGCGCCATCAGTTTTTCGGCCACAGGGGAAAAATCAAGGGCGACGAGTATCCGTTCATAATCTGCCATATCAGTCATCTCCTCATCGGAAAAACCTACAACCCAGCGCCCTGCGCCTGCAGCTCACGCAGTTTGTCGCGAACACGGGCCGCCTGCTCGAATTCCAGATCCCGGGCATGCTGGTACATCTGCTTTTCCAGTTCCCGGATGCGCCTGGCCATCTGTGCGGGGGAAAGGGCGGCATATTCGACCACCTCTTCCGCTACCTTGGCATAGCGTCGGGGGCTGACCGGCGCCCCTGCGTGGGCCCCTTCCATAATATCGGCGACCGCCTTCTGGATCGTTTTCGGGGTGATGCCCCTGGCCTCGTTGTAGGCGATCTGCTTGTGCCGGCGCCGGTCGGTCTCGCCGATGGCCCGCTGCATGGAACCGGTCATCTTATCCCCATAGAGTATGGCCTTGCCGTTGACGTTGCGGGCGGCGCGCCCGATGGTCTGGATCAGGGAGCCTTCGGAGCGCAGGAAGCCTTCCTTGTCCGCATCCAGTATCGCCACCAGTGAGACCTCGGGCATGTCCAGCCCCTCGCGCAGCAGATTGATGCCCACCAGCACGTCGAACTCCCCCAGACGCAGATCCCGGATGATCTCCACCCGCTCCACGGTATCGATGTCCGAATGCAGGTAACGGACCCGTACCCCATGCTCGTTGAGGTATTCGGTCAGATCCTCCGCCATGCGCTTGGTCAGGGTGGTGACCAACACCCGTTCGTGCTGCGCCAGGCGCAGCCGGATCTCCGACAACAGGTCATCCACCTGAGTGGTCGCGGGCCGCACCTCCACGGCCGGGTCCACCAGACCCGTGGGACGCACGACCTGTTCCACCACCGCCCCCGAGCGCTCCAGCTCGTACTGTCTCGGGGTGGCGGAGACATAGATCGTCTGCGGGGCCCGGACTTCGAACTCGTCAAACCTGAGCGGACGGTTGTCCAGAGCGGAGGGCAGGCGGAATCCGTATTCCACCAGGGTTTCCTTGCGGGAACGGTCGCCGCGGTACATGCCCCCCACCTGGGGTATGCTGACGTGGCTCTCATCGACGACCAGAAGCGCGTTCGCCGGCAGATAATCGAGCAGCGTGGGCGGCGGTTCCCCCGCCTTGCGGCCCGAAAGATAGCGCGAGTAGTTTTCGATGCCCGCGCAGTAGCCGAGTTCCATGATCATTTCGAGGTCGAATCGGGTGCGCTGATCGAGGCGTTGAGCCTCCACGAGCTTGTTGACTGAGTATAGTTGGCCGAGACGCTCTTTGAGTTCTTCCTTGATATCGTCCACCGCATCCAGCAGGGTTTCCCGTGGGGTTACATAATGGGATTTCGGGTATACGGTAAAGCGGGGCAGCCGGCGCAGGATCGCCCCTGTCAAGGGGTCGAACAGGCTGATGGACTCGATTTCGTCGTCGAAGAGCTCTACCCGCACGGCCTGGCCGTCGGATTCCGCCGGGTAGATGTCGATGACGTCACCGCGCACCCGATAGGTGGCCCGATGCAGTTCCACTTCGTTGCGGGTGTACTGTAATTCGGCCAGCCGGCGCAGGACAAAACGCTGATCCGTCGTGTCCCCCCGCACCAAATGCAGCACCATGCCGAGATAGGCGCTGGGGTCACCCAGACCGTAAATGGTCGAGACCGTGGCAACGATCACCGTGTCGGGGCGTTCCAGCAGGGCCTTGGTGGCGGACAGACGCATCTGTTCGATATGTTCGTTGACCGACGCATCCTTCTCTATGAAGGTATCCGACGCAGGCATATAGGCTTCGGGCTGATAATAGTCGTAGTAGGAAACGAAATACTCCACCGCATTATGGGGAAAGAACTCCTTCATCTCTCCATAGAGCTGGGCGGCCAGGGTCTTGTTGGGGGCCAGTACGATGGTGGTCCGCTGCACCGCCTGGATCACATTGGCGATGGTGAAGGTCTTGCCCGAGCCGGTCACGCCGAGCAATGTCATACTGGCCTCACCGTCGTTCAGTCCCTCCACCAACCGCCCGATCGCCTCTGGCTGGTCGCCGGAAGGCTCAAACGGCGCCTCGAGCTGAAATTCTTTTGCCATAGGGATTCTGTAAATCAACCGGATTGGATATCATAGCGACTGCGGACGTCGGCCGGTGGTCCGCGGACCCGCTGAATCTTCTTTGGACTTACGCTTTTTCAGGAACTCTCACAAACATGGGCTACAAACTGTCTGCACGGGTACTAGCCGTCAAACCCTCCGCAACTCTCGCTGTGACCGCGCGCGCCGCGGAGATGCGGGCGGCCGGGAAAGACGTCATCGGTCTGGGCGCCGGCGAACCGGATTTCGATACCCCCAAGCACATCAAGAAAGCCGCCATACAAGCCATACGCGACGGCTTCACCAAGTATACACCCGTAGACGGCACCGTCGGACTCAAACAAGCGGTCATCGAAAAGTTTAAGCGGGATAACCGCCTGACCTACGAGATGGACCAGATCCTCGTGTCCTGCGGCGGCAAGCAGAGTTTCTACAACCTGGCCCAGGCCGTGCTCGATCCGGGTGACGAGGTGATCATCCCCGTACCCTATTGGGTCTCGTATCCGGATATGGTCATCCTGGCGAGCGGCCAGCCGGTATATGCCATCGCCCGCGCCGAGCAGAAATTCAAGATCACGCCCAGTCAGCTGGCGGGTGCCATTACCAGAAAGACCCGGCTGTTCGTGATAAACAGCCCATCGAATCCTACCGGCGTGGCCTACAACAAAAAGGAGCTCACCGCACTGGGCAAGGTGCTGTTGGAGCATCCGCGTATCCTCGTGGCCACCGACGACATGTACGAACACATCCGTTGGTCCAGCAAGCCTTTCGTCAATATACTCGACGCCTGTCCTAAGCTGGCTGATCGCACCCTGGTGCTGAACGGTGTTTCCAAGGCCTATTCCATGACCGGCTGGCGCATTGGCTACGCCGGGGGGCCCGCGGAGATCATCAAAGCAATGAAGAAGATCCAGTCCCAGAGCACCTCCAACCCCACCTCCATCTCTCAGGTGGCGGCCCAGGCCGCCCTCGAAGGGCCGCAGGAGTGCATCGGCGAGATGTTGAAATCCTTCAAGGAGCGCCATGATTACGTGGTGAAGCGCTTGAACGGAATGCCCGATGTCAAATGCCTGACCACCGACGGTACCTTCTACTGTTTCCCGAGCGTCCACGGGGTAATTAAGAGGCTGCGGGGCGTCAAAAACGACGTGGAACTCGCCGAGTACCTGATCGAGCGGGCCGGGGTCGCCCTGGTACCGGGAACCGCCTTTGGCCTGCCCGGCCACGTACGTCTTTCCATTGCCACCAGCATGGACAACCTGCGTAACTCCCTGGACCGGTTGGAGTCGGCATTTTCGGGGAGCAAAGAATCCACGGGAACAACCACTGGCGCTGCCCCGATCAACGCCGTTTAACGCTTGCGCCTCACCACATCGACTTAAAGGACAGACCTGACTAAGGGCTCGCGTAGAAATTAATTCACATTTTGGGGCGTCGAGATGCCCGTCCGGCAAGGCGAGAGGAGTGCGAATAGCTAGCCTATTTAAGCGACGAACAACGCAGC
>JAUXGQ010000228.1 GCA_030621975.1 Gammaproteobacteria bacterium
GAGATTGAGAATGGCGACGGTCAGGTTATTCACCTCATAGGCCGCCTTAGCGGCATCCAGCACCTGAAAGAACACCACGCCATCCACCGTGACCATGGCGTTATCCCGGGTAATGATCTCCTGGGAAGGCACATCCAGGACTTGCTCCATCATGTTGAGCTTGGCGCCCACCATGTCGATAATCGGGACGATCAGGTTCAGGCCGGGCCTGAGTGTCTTGGTATAGCGCCCAAAACGTTCGATGGTGAATTCCGTGCCCTGGGGAACCCGCTTGGCACCCAGGACCACCAGAATAACCGCCAGCACCCCGACGGCAATCGCAAAAGGACCCATACTAAGTTTCTCCCTGTTATTCGAGCAGACGGCACAGTATATTCTTAATCGGATCGAACAGGGGAAATTTAAGTTGGCCCCGAAAAGCAGAGAATCTGCCCCCGTTATTCGGCTCAAATCCGTGAAACAAAACATCAGACCACCCAAGGCCCTGCTGCGCCGAGTCGGCCGTGCCATCGCCGATTTCGAAATGATTCACGACGGGGACCGCATCCTGCTGGGCGTCTCCGGGGGCAAGGATTCACTGTCCCTGCTGCACATTCTGCATCAGCTTCAGAGCTACGCCCCGGTGCGATTCGATCTGGGCGTAATCACGGTGGACCCCCAGATCGAAGGCTTCGACCCGGCTCCCCTGCGGACCTACTACGAATCTCTGGACATCCCTTATCACTATGTCGCCCAGCCCATCATGCAGGAGGCCAAGTCCCATATGCGAGGCGATTCGTTCTGCGCCTACTGCTCGCGCATGAAACGGGGCATCATGTACACCACCGCCCGCAAGCAGGGTTACGGGGTGCTCGCCCTGGCCCAGCATCTGGATGATCTGGCGGAAAGTTTTCTCATGTCCGCCTTCCATGGCGGCCAACTGCGAACCATGAAGGCCCACTACCGGATAGATGCGGGCGATATCCGGGTAATCCGCCCCCTGGTGTATTGCCGGGAACGCCAGACCCATGATTTCGCCGGCGTCGCCGGCCTTCCGGTGGTGCCGGACAGCTGCCCGGCCTGTTTCAGTGCCCCGACCCAACGTGAGCACATGAAACGGCTGCTCGCGGAAGAAGAAAAGCAGAACAAACACCTGTTCGCGAATCTACTGCAGGCGATGCGCCCATTGATGGCGGACCAGAACCTTTCAAGATAAAATTCAGAATTGCCAGGTAATTCAGAATCGAAAATTTCCCGTCTCTTTGACTGTGTTTTCATGCTGGACAGCGGTGGTTTGGTCCCGGTTACTGTGCGACGCCAGCATTGACCAACTCTCAATAAAGTTTCGGGTCTCCGTGCCGAGAAGTTGTTCAACATTGCTGCTTGTACGAAACGGGCAGGCTTTTCATGAAGTTACCGACTGCGCCTGAGAAATTTCGCTCTAATCAAGATGGTTTTAATTGTTGAGGAGAAATGATGAAGTATATACTGAAGGTACTCGCCTTAGTTTCACTGGGTTTCACCCTGGCTTTGTCAGTATTACCGGGGGCGGCCGGAGAGACCGATAGCCCGGGTTTGGTTAGCTTTGACGACAGGGTAAGCTATAGTATTGGTCACAAACTGGGCGTCAGGTTCAAAGAAAAAACGGCGGTAAAAATTGATCCTTTCTTGCAGGGTATCCGTGACGCGCTCAGTGACAATGAGTCGCCGCTAAATGGCGAGGAAATGAAGGATCTGTTGGAGACATACGCGGCGAAACAGCGCGAAAAGGCAAAAAAACTGCTAGCAGAACGATCCGAAAAGAATCTCCAAGAGGGTGAAAAATTTCTCGCTGAAAATGCAACTAAAGAGGGCGTAACAGTCCTGCCAAGCGGCTTGCAGTACAAGGTCCTCAATTTCGGTAGCGGTAAAATACCCGGGAAGACAGACCGGGTCTCAGCTCATTATCGTGGCACCTTCGTTGATGGCACCGAGTTCGGAAATACATATACCCAAGGGAAACCCGCCTCTTTCCAGTTAGATAATGTCATTGCCGGTTGGGCGGAAGCGCTCCAATTGATGAAGGAAGGGGATAAATGGCAGCTGTTCATTCCGGCTGATTTGGCCTACGGAGAGCGTGGAAGAAGGCCAAAGATTGAACCGAATAAGGCCCTGATTTTCGAGGTCGAATTAGTAGCTGTCGAAAACGAGGAGGCGGCACCCAGAGAATCGGCAAGCGGCTCTTAACAGGCAACGTCGGCACGATGGATCCGATACAGTTTCACTTTGTGCTTTCCTGCGCCTCTGTCTCGGGGCTGGCCTAACGATCTCCCGCTGACGGAATTTTCGTCATTTATGGCAATCAGTGAGCATCAGCGGTCCAGTGAACACAAGGGCCAGCCAAGCCACCAAGCTCGCGACAAAACCAGTGGCAAGCCCGACCCGGAACCATTCCATCACCATTCCACATCGTGCTCGATATAGTGGCGGGCGCGCTCCCGGCGCCAGATCATGACCACGCCGACCAGATCACCGTCGGCGTCCACCACGGGCAGTTCGCTGACACCGAGCCGGCAGAAGCTGTCGATTGCCGCGCTCAGGGCATCCGTACCCAGACCCGAAGCACTTGATCTTCGTCAAAAACAACCATAGGGCCGCCCTGATAAGATTTCCTGAGACTTGAACCACAGGTACCTTGCTATCATGAACTATCGTGTCTTCATCCAAACCAATCACAAACAGTTTGTCGGCGCCCTGGTCGCGGAATACGCGTTGCGCCGCAACTCCCAGCACAACGATAAGTTCGATGTGCGAATCCTGCAGCTCAAGGATTTCCCCTATTTCCGAGAACACGAAGGCCGTAAATACCTGCGAGACGGCGTCTCGCGAATCTGGTTGAACGACGACCTGCAATCCTTCACCCTTACCCGTTTCATGCCCCCTGAGCTAATGGGTTACCAGGGGCGCGCGGTAGTCATCGACCCGGATGTATTCGCGATCGGCGACGTCTGGGAACTGCTCTCCCGGGACATGGGCGGCAAAGCCATCCTGGCCCGTTCCCGCTCCGGCGCCAAGGGGCTCATAGACCGCTGCATAGCCACCAGCGTAATGCTCCTGGACTGTGCCAAACTCACCCGTTGGCGGGTTGAGGAGCAGTTCGAGCAGTTGTTCCGCTTCGAGGTGGACTACAAGGACTGGATCTGCCTCGGCACTGAAGACCGTGACACCATCGGTCTACTCGAGCGCCAATGGAACGACCTGGACAGGCTGACCGCCAGGACGAAGATGCTGCACACCACCAAACGAAAGACCCAACCCTGGAAGACCGGTCTGAAGGTGGATTTCCGTCCCGCCGAGCGTTCCAGCGTGTTCCCACCGGCCACCTGGGTCAGGCGCGCCCGGCGCAAGCTGTTCGGCGAATACGGGATGTTGGGCCACTACAAACCCCACCCCGACCCCAATCAGGAACGCTTCTTTTTCGGCCTGCTCAAGGAGTGTGTGGAACAGGGCATAGTTACGGAAGAGATGCTGCGCCAGGAGATGAACCATGACCATGTACGCCACGATGCCATGCAAGTACTGGAACGGGTCGAACCCCTGGCCCCCGCCCCCCGCCCACCCATGGAGCTTCCGGCGGGGTGAGTTCTTCACCGGCTGACGCGCATCCGCAAACGTCATTCGAAATCACAACCGCCCCCATCGAAAAAACCCACCAAAACGTTCAACTTTCCCCCGGAATGTAACGGTTCGTCATAACGAATCGTTACGTCCTATCCTTCGTCCGCTATTAATTGCTTCATTAATCAGAGCGTTACTGATTGGCACGCGTCCTGCACTATCCGTCGGTGTAACCGATTTACTGTGCTCACAATTACTCAAGGGGACGCTTACCATGGCCAGTATCGCCATCACTCAGGAAGCCTTTAAATTCGACGGTACAGTTGCGCTTGAATCTCCCGAACAAAGATTCAACGAACTGGTCAGCACCTATTCCAGGGATCTCTATCGGTACGCCTACTGGCTCGCCGGCGATCGGCAGGTAGCTGAGGATCTCGTGCAAGAGAGTCTGTTGAGGGCGTGGAAGGCGATTGGTAAACTCAAAAACCCGAAAGCAATCAAGGGTTGGCTGTTGACGATCGTACGCAGGGAGAATGCCCGGCGCTTCGAGCGCTATCAGCCCCAGACCAGCGAGATCCCGCTGGATGATCTGGCATCGAAAGAGAAGACCTATGACACGTCTATCGAAGCCTTCGCGCTGCGACGTGCCATCAGGGAGCTTCCGGAAGAGTACCGGGAACCGCTGTTGCTTCAGATCGTGGGTGGCTACTCCCAGAAAGAGATTGCCGAACAACTGGGCATCTCTTCTGCCGGTGTGGGGACACGGCTTTTTCGAGCCCGGCAGAAACTGCGCGAGGTGCTGGCGTGATCGTTCCCGGAGAGGGAAGCCGGTCGATGTCGTCAGCTTCCCTGCTTCTTCGGAACGAACACATGAGTTTGAGACTGCTGATAGTCGAAGATGACATTGCACTGAGGAAGATGTTGACCTGGGATTTCGAGGACCTGGGCTACACGGTGATCGGTGTAACCAGCTGTCAGCAGGCCCGAGAACAGGCTGCCGGGCATGATTTCGACCTGGCACTCATCGATTATCACCTACCGGACGGTACGGGCGTCGACCTGCTGAAAGACCTGCGAGCGCGGCGTCCCGAAATGC
>JAUXGQ010000461.1 GCA_030621975.1 Gammaproteobacteria bacterium
GGTAACCGCTGTAACCGTTACGCCTTTGTTAGGCGTCCTGTTTCTTAAAGCCCCTGAATCATCAGAAGGCGATACTTTCGACAGTGGTTTTTATGCCAAATATAAGGGGTTTCTGGGCGTCTGCATCCGGCGTCGCTGGCTGACGGTTGCCTCCGTGGTCGGTTTGTTGATGATTTCCTTATGGGGTTTCATTTCCGTGGATCGGGCGTTCTTTCCTCCATCGACACGGCCCCAATTTATGGTAGATATCTGGTTACCGCAAGGTACCCACATTGATGAGACCGCGCGGAAGGTAAAGCAGGTTGAAAAATTTGCCCTGGGGCTGGAAGGCGTCACTCATGTGACCTCAATGGTAGGCAAAGGCGCTTTGCGTTTCTTGCTTCCCTACTCACCAGAAAAATTGAACAGCGCTTACGCACAGCTCCTGGTGGACGTCGACACAGAGAACGCACAGTCGGCGATGGAAGCCGTCATGCCGCAGATCGATGAGTATCTTCAAACCGCGCACCCTGATCTTCTGGGGTACAGCTCCGAGTTTCAGATGGGCCCCGGAAGCACGGGTAAAATCCAGGCTCGTTTTCAAGGGCCCAATGCAGACATATTACGGAGTCTGGCAAGCCAGGCTTCTGTGATCATGCACAGTGATCCGGATGCAAAGGGGATTCGAACCGACTGGCGACAGCGGGTTAAGCTGTTGCGACCGATCTTGTCTGATGAGCAGGCCAACCTGGCCGGCGTGCAGCGCCCGGATGTGGCCCGAGCGCTCATTCAGGGTTTCCAGGGAGAGACAATCGGCGTATTCCGGGAGGGCGATCTACTGTTGCCGATCATCCTTCGGGCAACGGAGGAGCAGCGCAGCGAAGTGGCCTCCATCGATCATCTCCAGATATGGAGCTGGCCAGCGAAACGGATGATTCCGCTTCGCCAGGTGGTGTCGGAAATCGAAAATACAGTAGAAGATGAAATCATATTTCGCCGCGACCGCAAACGTACACTAACCGTGTTCGCCGACCCGAAAGAGGGCAGCGCCAGCACGCTCTTAGATCGACTGCGGCCGCAGATCGAGGCGATTGAGTTGCCCAAGGGTTACGAACTCGAGTGGGGCGGCGAGTATGAAGACTCAAACAGTGCGCAGGAGTCTCTTATTGCTCCGCTTCCGATTTTCGTATCCATTATGATTTTAATAACGATCGGCTTGTTCAATTCGATTCGTCAACCTCTGGTGATCTGGTTGTGCGTCCCACTCGCCCTGATCGGCGTGACCTGGGGATTGCTTGGCGCGGGCCAACCGTTTGGATTCATGGCGCTCCTCGGCTTCCTGAGTCTAATGGGTATGCTCATCAAAAACGCGATAGTACTGATCGACGAGATCAACGTGCAACTGGGTCTCGGCGAGGAGCCAATCACCGCGATTATGAACTCCGGCGCAAGCCGCCTCAGGCCCGTGGCCTTGGCAGCTGCTACCACAGCCCTGGGGATGATTCCGCTTCTCTTTGACGCGTTTTTTGTGTCCATGGCCGTCACGATCATCGCCGGCTTATCATTTGCAACCGTGCTCACAATGGTCGTTCTACCGGTCTTTTATACCATTATCTATCAGATACCGTCCGACCCGCCCCCAAACGTGGAGACTTCGCCTTGAACCGGAGGATAATACAGGGCTTAGCCCCCTTAATAGTAGCGTTCATGCTGGCCGGATGTGCGGCGGTCGGTCCTGACTACGAACCGCCTGAAGTTCCGGTACCGGACGCCTGGCAAAACGCTGCGCTCGAAGGACTCTTCGAAGGCGACGCAACGCTCCAGACCTGGTGGAGTACGTTGGGTGATCCCACACTGGAACGCCTGGTGCAACGCGCGGAAGAATCAAACATGACGTTGCAGGAAGCTGCGGCACGCGTTAAGGAGGCACGGGCATTCCTTGGTGTGGCCAGGGGGCAACTGATGCCCGCAGTTGGCTTTGGTGGCGCCGCTCAGCGCTTCAACGGCAGCGATAACAGTCAGCTTGGTCAAATCGCGCCGAACGGCCTGCAGACGACTAATCTGTTCGACCTCGGACTCGGTGCGAGCTGGGAAATCGATGTCTTTGGCCGGGTTCGCAGATCTGTCGAGTCAGCAGACGCCACTTATGAGGCTTCGATTGAAGACTATCGCGACGTGTTGGTCTCTCTCTTCGCTGAAGTAGCCCGAAGTTATATCGATCTTCGCACGAATCAGGCGCGGCTACGCTACGCGGAAAAGAACGTTAGGTCACAGCAAGCCTCGCTTGGCCTTACACAGGACATGTTAAGCGAGGGGGCGACGTCGCAGCTCGATGTGGCGCAGGCAAAATCAAATCTCAACACCTCTGAGGCGGCTATTCCACGACTACGGATTGCTGTACATTTGGCGATCAATCGCCTGGCTGTGTTGCTGGGTGAGACACCAGGCAAGCTGAATTCGGAGTTACTGGACTCGAAGCCGATCCCAATTCCACCCCAGAGTATAACGGTCGGGATTCCTGCCGATATGCTCCGTCAGCGCCCCGATGTGCGCCAGGCCGAGAGGCTGCTGGCAGCCCAAACCGCTCGCATTGGAATTGCAACAGCGGAACTGTATCCCATATTTTCGCTCTCCGGCTTTTTTGGCTTCCAGGCAACCTCCGGTGGTAGCCTTTTCGACGCGGCGAGTAAAACCTGGGGGGTATCACTGCCTGTCCAGTGGCAGCTTTTCCAGGGCGGCCGTTTACGCAGCTTTATCGATGTGGAAAAAGCGCGAGCGGAGCAACAGATGGCTCGCTACGAACTCTCCTTGCTAGTGGCCTATGAAGAAGTAGAAAATGCCTTGATTGCCTATGGACTCGAGCAATATAGTGCGCGAAGTCTCCGACAGGCGGCGGAAGCCTCCAGAACTGCTGTTGATCTTGTAGAAATACAGTATAGATCGGGGTTAACCAATTTTCAGAACTTACTGGACATGCAACGCTTCCTTTTTCGACAGGAGGATGA
>JAUXGQ010000016.1 GCA_030621975.1 Gammaproteobacteria bacterium
CCGAGCCCGGCTTTTGGGAACAAACCTGGTTCTGGGACTTGATTCGTCAGGGAGGTGGCGCGCTATTGGTGCTGTTGCTCGTATTTGGCGTGCTGCGCCCCACCATGAAACGGTTGACCGCCATGCCGGTGCGGACGAAACCTGACCAGCTGGGCGGCGATGGGGCGCAAACTGCGGCAGAACGACAGTTGCAGAACGGTACGAGCGGAAATCCTGCTTCAGGCGGGGATGGTAAAGTCCAGCTTGCCGGTCCGGAGCAATACGAGAACGTTCTCGACGCGGCCCGTGAAATGGTCTCAGAGGATCCGAAGCGTGTGGCGCAGCTCGTAAAACAGTGGGTGAGGGAAGAAGGCGTCTAAGGTCCGGGAGTTTTCTTGTAAGGCGATCTAAAAATGCAGGCTGATCAGGAGAAAATTAAAGATATAAGAGGCGTCGAACGTGCGGCCATACTGTTATTGGCGCTTGGCGAGAAAGATGCTGCGGAGATTCTCAAGCACATGGGGCCCAAGGAGGTACAGGACGTGGGGTTTGCCATGGCGAGTCTCAGCAACGTGACTACCGACCACATGGAACAGGTGATGCGCTCATTCGTAGAAAGGATCAAAACCCAGACCGCACTCGGCGTGGACTCCGATGACTATATTCGGACAGTGCTCACGGATGCTTTGGGTGCGGATAAGGCCGGCGGTATAATCGACAGGATTCTGCTCGGGCGCAACAGCAAGGGTTTGGAACAACTTAAATGGATGGATTCCAGAGCTATTTCCGATCTTATACGGCTGGAGCACCCGCAAATCATCGCCATTGTTCTGTCGTTTCTGGAATTCGACCAGTCCGCCGAGGTCCTGTCGGAGTTTCCCGAGCGCATGCGGTCCGACGTCATCATGCGTATCGCCACACTTGAGGGTATACAGCCAGTAGCCCTGCAGGAACTGGACGACATACTGGAAAAGCAGTTCTCAGGTAACAATAACAACGTCAAATCCTCCTCATTGGGGGGAGCAAAAGTGGCGGCCAACATCCTGAACCTCGTCGACACGTCCGTGGAAAGTCAGGTCATGGAACAGATCCTTGACGCAGACGCGGACCTTGGTCAGGAAATCCAGGACAATATGTTCGTATTCGAGAACCTGATCGACATCGAGGATCGCGGCATTCAGGGCCTGCTGCGTGAGGTGTCATCGGAACAACTGTTGCTCGCCCTGCGAGGCGCGGACGAAGGCCTAAAGGAGAAGATCTTCAAGAATATGTCCAAACGAGCGGCGGAGATGCTGAGAGACGACCTTGAAGCCTCCCCGCCGGCCCGCCTCAATGACGTGGAGGGCGCGCAGAAAGAGATTCTCGTTGTCGCAAGGCGGATGTCGGATGCGGGGGAAATCAACTTGGGAGGCTCGGGTGGAGACGAATACGTCTAAGATTATTCGAGGACAGGATTCCGAGGGGATTGAGCAGTGGCAGCCACCCCCGGTTGATCGGCGCGGGGGGAAGGCTTTAGATCCGAACGGGCCTGGATCTCTGCTAACGGCGGGACAGTTGGAGGAAATACAGAAGAAGGCCTCCGAAGAGGGGTTTGCGCAGGGCAAAAAAGAGGGTTTCGAATACGGCCGCGACGAAGCCTTGGCGGAAGGCCGCAAAGCCATGCACGCGCACACGCAGCGTATAGAGGCGCTGCTTTCGACCTTGGACACCCCGTTCATGAAACTGGACGAGCAGGTCGAGCAGGAACTGGTGACTCTCGTCATCAGCATGGTACGCCAACTGGTACGGCGGGAAGTACGTACGGATCCCGGTCAGATCATCGGCGTCGTTCGAGAGGCCATGGCGATTCTACCGGTCGCCTCAAGGGATGTACAACTGGTTCTGCATCCCGAAGATGCCGAACTGGTGCGCGAGACCTATTCGTTGAGTGAGACCGAGCTCGGTTGGAACATTATAGAGGATCCTGTGACGGCCCGCGGCGGATGCAAGGTCGTCACCGGCACCTCACAGGTCGATGCCACCCTGGAATCGCGTCTGACCGCCTTGATCGCCCCCCTGTTGGGAGGAGAGCGTTCTGGGGATACTCCGGATGAGGGGGCAGAATGAGCGTGACGCTGCCCGAGGCTGACCGCGCTGGTATCTGGAGGCAGCGGCTCCAGAATTGCCACAAGCGTTTGGGAGAAACGCGAGGACTGGTAGTGGAGGGCAGGCTGACCCGTATGGTGGGACTGACGCTGGAAGCGGTAGGCTGTCGCGCGGCCATCGGCGGCCAGTGCGAGGTGGTAAGCAGCTCAGGGGAGCGCATCGAGGCCGAAGTCGTTGGTTTTGCCGGCGAAAGCCTCTATCTCATGCCGACCGGCGACCTGCGGGGCCTGGAGCAGGATGCACGGGTCGTTCCCAGGGGGCGGGCCTGTGAGGCCGTCGTGGGCGACCAACTGCTTGGCCGCGTCATCGATGGTGCGGGACTACCTCTGGATGCTGGGGGTCCCATTCACAGTGAACAGCGTCGCTCTCTCAACGGCAGCCAGTTCAATCCGCTGAGCCGTTGCCGCATACAGGAGCCCCTGGACGTGGGCGTACGAGCCATTAATGCGCTGCTTAGCGTGGGACGTGGACAGCGCCTCGGATTATTCGCGGGAAGTGGCGTCGGTAAAAGCGTGCTCCTGGGAATGATGACCCGGTATACCGATGCGGATGTAACGGTAGTGGGACTGATCGGCGAACGGGGTAGAGAAGTAAAGGAATTTGTCGAGAATATTCTTGGTGAAGAAGGTCTGCAACGGGCGGTCGTGGTTGCTGTGCCTGCGGACAATCCACCGCTGCGCCGCATTCACGGCGCTATGCTGGCAACCAGTATAGCGGAATACTTCCGCGACCAGGGACGCCAGGTCTTGTTGCTAATGGATTCGCTGACGCGTTTTGCTCAAGCTCAGCGCGAGGTCGCGCTGGCGATCAACGAACCCCCCGCGACGAAAGGATATCCGCCTTCCGTGTTCGCTAAGCTACCACAGCTGGTTGAGCGTGCAGGAAACGGCGACAAGGGCGGCGGGTCGATTACGGCATTCTACACGGTTCTGACAGAGGGTGACGACCAGAACGATCCCATCGCGGACGCAGCGCGGGCCATTCTGGACGGCCACATCGTATTATCCCGGCATTTAGCTGAGGGAGGGCACTACCCGGCCATCGATATTGAGGCTTCGATCAGCCGGGCAATGAACGACATATCCACGCCTGAGCACCAGATGGCTGCGCGTTCCTTCAAGCAATTGTACTCCCTCTATCAGCACAATCGAGACCTGATCAACGTCGGGGCCTATCAGCAGGGCAGCGACGAACAGATCGACCTGGCTATTGCTGCGTATCCCGCACTCCAGATGTTTCTGCGTCAGGACATGCATGTTCCCGTTCCTCTGGCACAGAGTCTCGCGGAACTGAAAAATCTGTTCGCGGACGATGCGAGCCGGACCGACCTGCAGCCCATGGTTAACGCGCTGGAAAAGGTCAACTAGATAAGGTCCAACATGGCGCCCTCGGACAGATTCAAGCCGGTTCACCGCATAGCCAAAAACAAGGAACAACGCGCGGCGAAGCGGCTGGGGATCTCCCGACAGTCGGTGCTGGAGGCCGAGACCAAACTACGGGAGTTGCACGAGTATCGTCAGGACTATCTGGAGCAGTTCAAGGTTGCGGGACAGGCGGGAATGTCCGCTGCAAGGCTACAGGAATATCAGACGTTTCTGTCCAGGTTAAGCGAGGCGATTCGGCATCAGGAGACCCTGGTGAGGGCAGGCCACGAGGATCGTCAGAGCAAACAGGATCAGTGGTTGCACAGGCGTACGCGCAGCATGGCGTTGGGAAAGGTGATCGAACGCTATGTGGAGGCCGAGCGGAAGCAGCAGGAGAAAAGGGAGCAGAAGGAAACGGATGAGAACGCTCAACGGTCGCATCGTTTTAAAAAATCCTGATCCGGTTTACCCAGGCGCCGGCAAGGCGCGTGTGAGGAAATCTGTCATACTTTCCCCCTGCTTATACTGAACGACACCCAACCGGATCTCTAAAAGGACGGTGTTCCTGGCACTGTATGGCTCGATGTTGCGGTGGATCCTGTCGGCGACCAGACGGGCTTGCTCATGGTTGGTTTTGGGGAGCAGGAACAGCATGCGCCCGTTGTGTGAACAAGCGACAACATCTGCTTTTCTCACCCACCGAGGCAGCAATTCAAAGATCATTGTCCTGAACTGGTCGTCTGGCGTGGTCGGGGCTTGTGCCTGCTCGAACCGCAGGCTAACCAGCGACAAGGGTTCCGCGTAGCGTTCCGCCCTGTGTATCTCTCTGGCCAGAAGCTCGTCGAAATAGGCCTTGGAAACAATGCCTGAACGCTGATCCACCAGCGGTGTCATTGCGACGGGCGAGCCTGCCAGGCGGGTACTGAGTATGGATGAGAGATTGAGAAACAGTTTGGAAGAAATACGCGGGTAAAGCCGGGCGATGCGGCGGATACAGGCCCATTTGAGGGTGAGTGTCTTAGTGGCGGTTTTCGCGCTTACGCTGGCAGTCCGGGATGTATTAGCCAGCAATGCCATTTCCCCGAACACTTGACCGGTAGCCATCTCGCGCAGATTTACACATGCTCCGTCCTCCTGGGTCTTCGCGACTTCCACTTCACCTTTGAGGATGACGAACATCTCGTCACCCAACTCGCCCTCGCGGACAATGAGTTCCCCCACATTGAATGCGCGAACCTCGCTGACCAATACCAACTTTTTGATTTGCGACCGGCGCATGCCATGAAACAGATCGCAGTGCCGCAGTACCTCTTCTTCGAGTTGCAGAGTAAGAAGTTCATAAAGAGTAATGAGGCGCACCGAGGAGAGCAGGATTGGAAAGATGATAAACGTAGCCAGCAGCGCCAGCAGTATTACCATAGCGCTCAGGAGGCCGAAGTGAACAACCGGGGGAAAGGATGAAAGTCCCAGCACGGCAAATCCCAGCGCCAGCGCCATGGACGTCGATATCATGGGTACCGCCTCTTCGCGTACGGTTTCGTTGAGGGCGCGTTTCTCGTCGCCGTGGGCCCGCGTGCGCAGATGGTACCGGACCATGAAGTGCATGGTGTCGTCCACGCAAATTCCGAGTGCAATGGCCGCAATCATGGCCGTCGATGTGTCCAGCGGTATATGCAGATAGCCCATGGTTCCGAAGAGCACGAGCACGGGCAGTAGATTGGGGGCTACGGCAAGTAGTCCCGCCTTCATGTTAACGAACAGCAACGAAATAATGAGCCAGATAACGAATACCATCAGCAACAGGGATTTGGCCTGACCGGCGGCGATGGAGTCAGCGGCTCGCGCTCTGAGAATTGATTCGCCAGTTATATAAACCTGCAGGCCAGGGTCGATATGTGTAGTGGCGAACGACTGGATCTTTTTCAGAGCCTGGTTCAGGGCATAGGAAGAACCGATGTTATGGCGTACCAGGATTCGGGTCTGACTATAATCCTCGGATACATACTCGGCGACGTCCTTGCGGTCCACGAGCAACATAAGCTCCCTCACAATGTCGTCCGACGCCGGGAGAAAGAACTCACCGGAGTCATCCTCTTCCAGGATGGCGTTCACCAATGCGACCAAGTTGGAAAATGACAGACTTTTGTCGAAAAGGCCGGTGGAGTCGAGATAGTTCTGGAGTTTTTCCAGTTCCTCCAGATACCGAATCTTGAGGAAGGTGCCTTCGATGTCGGAACGAAGGACGACGGAAAAGCCATGCATCCCCGCAAGATGTTCATGCAGACTAGCGGCGCGCTGAGTCAAGGGTTCCTGCCCATCGAAATAACCCATGGGGTCATTGTCGACCCGCATCTGCCATGCCCCGTAGCTCGCGATGAGGGCTATACCGAATGCCGATGCGAACGTGGTGCGCTTGTTGCTCTGCACCAGCCGGAAGATCCGATCTGCGCTCTGTTGAAACAGGTTGGGTTTGTGGGCCGCTTTCCATGGGACCGCCTTACTTTTATCGAGTAAGCGCAACCAGGCTGGGACAAGGAGGGCAGTGATCAGGAAGTTGAACAGGATGCCGGTGGAGGCGACCACACCGAATTGCTGAAGCAGCATGATGTTGTTGGTGGCGATGGAAACGAAGCCCAGATACGTGGTGATGCACGTGAGCAATATCGCGGTGCCCATATTCCGACTCATGCGGTACAATGCATCTTGCTTGTCCAAACCCCTGCGGATGCCGGCGTAGTATTCTGCGAGCAAATGGACGTCCTCGGTCGATCCGATGATGATCAGCAGCGCGGGTACGATAGAGGTCATTACATTGAGGGGGATGTTCAACGCAGCCATCGAGGCCAGGGTCCAAATGATGCTGATGGCTGCCGTAACCAGCGGGATAATCGCCCCGTTCAATCGGCGCAAGGTCAGCATCAATGTGAGAAACAGGGCGCTCAGTGACCAGGGAAGAATGTTTCTCTGATCGGAGCGAATCTTCTCGGTAATGGTTTGTCGCAGGTAAGGGGTGCCAATCTGGAAGGCTTGCGTCAAGGCTCCGCTCAGGGGTCTCAGGATCTCGTCAATGGCCACCACGATGCTCTTGTCGGAATGCGCCGCTTCAGGGTCATCGGTTAAGCTGACTTTCACCGCCATAGCCTTCCCATCATCGGAGAACAGGTTGCCGCGTATCAACGGGTTGAACAAAGCGTCCCGGCGGATACGGTCGGCGTCTCGCGGGTTCTGAGGAATTGCTTCCAGGAATGGCTCGGACGTTATCTCGCCGTCGACGCTTTTGATGTTCTTCAATGAGAACAGGCTCTGGGTGGAACTGACGAAGGGCAGGGCTTCGATCTGGTTGAGAGCGTTGCGGATGACCTCGAGCTTGGCCGGCGAGAACAGGTCGGGATCGCGCAGGAACACTATGAGCGACTTCTCATCGGGGAAAAAACGCCGGGTACGCTCGTAGAGGGCCCGCGCAGGATCATCCTCGGCGATCATGCTCTCAGCCGAAATATTGATTCGCAATCCGCCGATTCGGGTGGCGGCGAGCATGGTAAGCACCAGAAGTGCGATAAGAACACTCCAGGGATGCTCAGATGCGAAGTCGATAATCTTTCTCATTCTGCCAATATCGGCTCACCGGCGTTGAGACCGATGCGTGCGTGGCATGATTATGCCCCTGTTACAGGTTCACGACGATCGCTTTGGCCAACTCGTGGAGTACGCTGCTCATGGTTGACAGTGTTCGTACCGCCTGTTGCTGCTTTCGAATCGCATGCATAATTTCCGCGTCCGCCGAGCTGGCATCATTACCGGCGGGGGCCAGCGCCGCCTCCAGCTGAATGGCCTGCTTGGCCAGGGCGTCTGCCTCCATGCCAAGAGCATAGGCGATCAGTCGGGCGCGTGCCGCATCCAGGTATCCGGATTGCCGCATAAGCTGCAGTTCGGCCATGTTCGCCTGAGCCTTTGCTATCTCCCGCTCTATGTCGGTCTTGGTTCTTCGGCACAGGTACCCCATCCACTTGAGCCACTTTAGATCGGTTAGAAGAACAGGGCCTTGCGCGGTCATCATGGCATCGACTGTACGTATGTCTCTACCCAAAGATGCTGCTACTGCGACCCTGCCGGGAGATGCTTGGTCTAACGGTTGTCCGGTTTTTGGAGACTGATCGGCGGCATGCGCGAGGGCAACGACCTGGATGATCAGCAGCAGCTTCGGCATGACGGTGAAAAACCCGTTGTGTAATGTTTGTGTCCAGTTATTCATCTTTTTTCATCGGCAGCAGCATCCGCATAACCGGGAGGGAGTTTTCCGGACAGAAGATAGGCAAAGGCGATGACCTCTGCTATCGCGCGGTACAAGGTTTCAGGTATCTCTGTACCCAGCGGGATCTGGGCGAGTATGGCGGCCAGTTCCGGGTCGTCCTGTAACGGTATGTTATTGGACTCTGCGGCCGCAAGTATCCGTTTCGCCAGTTCTCCCCGGCCTTTTGCCGTAATCCGGGGAGCGTTTTCTCCGTCATAATAGAGGGCTACGGCGACATCGTCCGGAGCAGGGGGATTCTCATTCATGCCTTAACATCCAGGATAGGGAAACCGCTTTTCACTGGCGTCGGTTCGGGGGGCATGCCCCGATGCACCGTGAAGCGGGCTGCGGACAGACCCGAACGGGCAAAAGCCCGTTCGAGTTGCGGAAGGTACTGCTCGATACGCGCTCGGGTGTCCCTTTGTTCGGCCCAGAAATGGGTGGATACAGCCGACCCGGAAAGCGCGAGTCGGGCCTCGATCGGTCCCAAGGGCCGGAGGTTGAACCGCAGTGTGAGCGTGCACCCTGGGGTATCGGCGTATTTGTCAGAGGATTCGTCCTTTGCTATGCGCAACCGAAAGACATCGATTTGGTCGTCGTCCCTGAACGGCAGGTCCAACTGCCATACGTGAGGCTCTCGTTCAGCAGTGGGCAGGGACGCCAATTGATTGAGCTGGAGCCTGGCGAGCGCTCCTTCGGTCTGGCCGGCCAACTCGCGCAGCAGGGATCTTTGCAAATGCTCCGGTGACGCTTGCTGCGCCTCGGGGCGAACCCCGGATTGGGTCGACCCCGCGGATGTGGTTTGGCCAGCGGGCGCTTTTCCGACGGGCGACTTCAAGATGGTATGCAATCGGGCCAGCAGTCGCAGCAGGTTTGCTTTAAGGTCATCGGATGGGACGCCGCCATGCATGAGGTACGACTCCATGAACAGGCCGGTTTCGCCGAAGGCACGCGACAGGTGCTGACCGGATTTCAATCCGACCGGCGACGGAAGTCCCGCAAACAGGCGGCGGATTGTCTCTCGGAGTTCGGGAGACTCGGTGACGAAAGGTTGGTTGCTGACCCTGGTCAGGTTGTCCAGCATCTGGTCCAGGGGTACCTGGCGCGGAAGTGCGGATTTCAAAGCCAGAGCCTGCAGATCAGCGGTGGTCGATGTCCGAATCAGGTGTAACTCCGGCAGGGCGCCTGCCTTGACCACTGTCAAAGAGAGCTTTTGACCTACGGCGGTTTGCAGCCGGGTCTGTGCCACGACGTCGTTATTGCCGATGCGGAGTGTAACGCGGCCGTTGGAGTTCAGCGACATCGCCACGGCCTGCAGGATCTGTCCGGGACGCAGGCTGGCTAAAGGGAGGCCGCGCTTGGCGCCGGGTCCGAGTTCAAGCTTTAGCTGAGCGGAGATGTCAGGAATCTGCATGGCCTTTCCTGATTATAACTGACTGAATGATTCCGTCCGATATCGTAAAACCTTTACATCAGGCGACCAGTGGCGGCTGGACAAGCCGGCCTTGTTTTTGAGGTGTGCCAGGAAATCCCTGGGGTCGGGAAGGGAGTCCCACACAGAGGGCAGAAAAGTACCGTGCGCAGCGCCGTCTTCGAGAATCAACCCGTCGACACCGGGGCGAAGCTGTGCGATCAAGTCACTTTCGGAGGAAAACGTCATTGGCTCAGCGGGGCTGAGCACCGAGATATGAACATCCAGCGGCGGGAATTCCTCTGCGTTCAACGGCGGAAAGCGGGGATCACGAAAGGCGGCGGCAAAGGCATTCTCGGCGATATCCTGCACCAGCGCCTGTACGGCCTTCAGATGCCCGATGCAGCCGCGAAGCTGTCCGTCGAGGTTGATTGTGACGAAGCTCGCACGCTGTTGCCGCAACTCGGCAGGGTAGTCGTCGGGGTCCACCGAAAGGGGACAACCCTCAGTCAGTCCCTTGTGTATCGAGTCTCTGGCGACACCGAGCAGGACCGTTCGAGCCTGGGTGTTCAGTGAATTGTGGCCTGAATCGTTCATGGCTGAATTTATAACAGATTTCCCGGGCTTGTGTCAGCTTGAGGCATATCCGCCGCGAGGATTTGGGTTCGCAGGGATAGTGCGGCATCGCGAAACCGAACATTCTGATATGATCCTCTCTAGCGACAGATACACAGGACGCTGGCCAATGCACCCGACCGAACAACACTCAGCGAATCTGGTGCACCGCTTTGGAGGCTTTTCCAGACGGGTGTTGTCTGGTTTTCGACGCAATCAGGGCATGCTGCTGTCGGGAGCGGTCGCGTATTACACCCTGCTGTCCATCGTGCCCCTGGCCGCGCTCCTGCTCATCGGTTTGTCCCATTTCGTGGACGAGGCGGCGCTGCTCGCTACGGTCAGGGTTGAACTCGAACTCATTGTGCCGGCCGAGGCGGACGAGCTCACGCAGCAGATCGTAGCCTTTCTCCAGCACCGTCACGTGGTGGGTTGGATCGGTATCCTGGTGCTGCTGTTCTTTTCTACCATGGCGTTCACGGTACTGGAAAATGCCATGAGTGTTATCTTTTTTCACCGTGTCAGGATTCAGCGGAGGCATTTTATGGTCTCGGCGCTGATCCCGTTCCTGTTTATTTTTCTGCTGGGTCTTGGTGTGTTGTTGGTCACGCTGATCAGCGGGGCGCTGCAGGCCATGGATACCCGACATGTGGAGATCTTCGGAAGCCTGTGGGATCTGCAGGGCACGACACGATTTGGTCTGTATCTGCTGGGCGTGTTCGGCATCATCATGATGCTCACTTCCTTGTACCTGATAATGCCCGTGGGGCGCATAGCCGTACACCACGCGCTGATGGGTGGAGTCGTGGCCGGTTTGCTTTGGGAAATCACCCGCCATATTCTGGTCTGGTATTTTTCGACCCTGTCCCTGATCAATGTGGTGTACGGGTCGCTCGCCAGTGCCGTGGTTGCCCTGCTCAGCATCGAGATAGCCGCCATGATATTTCTGTTTGGCGCTCAGGTGATCGCCGAGTTCGAACGCCATACCCTGGATGCACAGGGGGGCGGCTGGCAGGAATTTCATACCTGACGGAGACGAAGACCAGGCAGAGGCGAGCTGCGCTTTACCCACATCTCTGCATCGGAATATCTCTCAAGGCTGCTTATAAATACAACCACGGATGGACACGGATGAACACAGATAGAACTTCAATAACGCCAGCCTTTCCGCTGAGGATCGACTCAACCGGTTATTCGCTCGCTCGTGCTTAACAACA